>CAVJSA010000023.1:0-36581 GCA_963651875.1 Lachnospiraceae bacterium
CGCCCAATAAAAAAAGCCTCTACTATAAAACTATCGCTTAGAAATCTTGAGAAACTGCATAGCTTCCAAAATAGTCTTTCCACTTTGTGCCATCGGAAAAACTTACTGTCCTCAAAAATAAATTTTCTATATGCAATTCGTCTTCAATATTGTCTGTATCCAAATAATTTTTAAGATTTATCGAAAAACAAAAACTTTCGTCTGCCTCTACAGGCTCTTCAACTTTTACAATAACGGTGTTGTCGCCGTCAAAAGGATTTACTGAATCTTCCGTGCAAACTGAAAAAACTACTGTAAAAGAAGAAATCTGCGTCTTAGAAACATTTTTAATTTCAAAATTCGCGGTAAAGTCGTCGTTTTCGAAATTTTGAGAAGTTTGAGTAAGGGCAAAATCAATAAAAAAGTAAGGACACTTTGCACTCACAATCGCACTACAGAAAATCATAATGAATACAAATAAAAATCGTTTTTTAATTTTCATTTTTAGCACCTGTAAAATCAAAACCATATAATTTTTTCTGTCTGTTCAATCTGTTCAATAAATGCTTTTTGCCACGTATAAGGATCCGGTTTTCTTTTTCGGATAGAGTTGTTGCAGCAGAAAAAAGTGAGTTTAGAGTAAAAATTTCAGAATACGAGGAAACGAGTGAAAAAACTGACGACGAAGGCAAAATTCCCGGCTCAAAAGATGCACTTATAAAAAAAGCATCATTTTTTGCCGTAAGTGAAAAACTCTTTTCGTGCCAGAACGAAAGATCCATGGCTCTCTCACAACCTTCGAGCACATTTTTAAGCAAATGTTCTGGAACATAGATTTTTATGTTTAATTCTTCAATAGAAAAATCAGAAAAATCGCACTGAGCGCGAGCGCCAACCGTTTCTATTGAATCAAGAAGCATATTTTTGAATTCTGATAAAGGAAAAGCAGCGTCAGGGAATTCCGGAGTTTCTGTTTTTAGCATAAAACTTGCGGCAAATGTCCTGAGTTTACCAGAATAAGAAACTGCACAGCTTTTATCAAAAACAATTTCGTCCGGAAAACAATCTGTAAATGCAAAAGAGCAGCTTTCGTTTTTCCAGCAAAGTGATAAAAGTTTTCCGTTTTTTTCGTAAACCCGCTGAAATATAAGGTCTGCAACTTCAACAATTGAAGGATAATTTGATTTTTTCATACTTTCTCCAATAAAAGTTAATATTTGAACGGCACGGAATATGCAAAATCGCAGTTTTGTTCTGTTGTGTTTTTTATTTTTACAATTTGAGCTTCCAAGAAAATATGTCTTTTGCCCTGAATCGTCCGCCAATAATTCCGTCTGAACCAAAAGTTCCGATCGCAAACGGGAGTCCTGGCACAAAACCTTTTTGATTAAAAAACAAATCTGCAAAATTTTTGTCCTTTCCGTAAAAATAAATGTATTTTCTGTTCCATGGGTCGAGCTTTTGTCCGCCGTCAATTGAATAAAATTCTTCTTTTGTTGCAGGGAATTTTCCGTATTCAACATAATGCGACTGTAGTTGTTCCGTAATTTCTGCAATATCGCGTTTTACAATTTTTGATTCTTTTTTATGCAAAAGCATAAGGTCAAAAAACGAAAGCAAGACAACGGACGCAAAAACCGGAACAAAAAAGAAAACTGTCTTTAAGATAAATGCATTAATTTTCTGAGTGTTAAAATTCTTCATAAAACCTCCTTATAAAACTCCGTGTTAGCGGCAGCGCAAAATATTTAATTCCAGCTACTATATAAATGGCGCTGATTGAGCAAAAATGACAAAAAATATGTAAAAAAAAGTGAGAAAAACTAAAATTCTGTCAATAAATTCAAGTTTGGAGCTTAAAACTGCCCCACAAAATGAATTTCGTGTTAAAATCGCTCTGCAATTTGGAAGGAAAGAATGATTACATACTGGCAGCAGGAAAACGGTGTTTTTATAAAAAAAGACAAAGATTCAATAAATCCAGACGAAAGGCTTTGGGTTGATGCGCGCAATGTTACTTCAAAAGAAATTTCAATTCTCGAACAAAATTATTCTCTTGACCACGACCACGTAGTAGACTCTCTCGACCCGGACGAACTTCCTCGTATTGAACAGGGTGAAGGCTACGTTCTTACAATTATGAGGCTTCCTGTTTATCTTCCAAATTCCGAAGTCCGCTACCACACTGCCCCAATGGGAGCAATTATTTTTCCAAATACGATTATTACAATGTGCTGGACTGATTGCGAAGTTCTAAAGGATTTAAGCGCAAACAGAATAAAAGATCTGAGCATTTCTGACTTTCCGGCATTTATTACGCGAATTTTAAGCCGGGCTGATACAATGTTTCTTCGCTATCTAAAAGAAATTAACAGGCGGACAAATTCAATTCAACAGGAATTGCAGGAATCAATCGAAAACAACGAACTTATTCAGCTTTTTAACTTAGAAAAATCGCTTATGTA
Source organism: Lachnospiraceae bacterium (assembly GCA_963651875.1). Classification (GTDB taxonomy): domain Bacteria; phylum Spirochaetota; class Spirochaetia; order Treponematales; family Treponemataceae; genus Treponema_D. The sequence goes on from CAVJSA010000023.1 coordinate 2,445, forward strand.
TTTTACAAGTTCTCTAAAAAGCAACCAGCTTCTGCTTGAAAAAATACGAAAGACAAAAATCATTAAATTTGACGAAGAAGACCAGGATTGGCTCGACGACGTAGAAGTAGACAACCGTCAGGCTATGGAAATGGCAAGCACATATTCACAGACAATTTCAGGTACAATGGACGCTTTTGCTTCTGTAATTTCAAACAACATGAACATGGCAATGAAGCAGCTTACGGTTTTTTCAATTGCACTCATGCTTATTTCTTTTATTACAAGTTTCTGGGGAATGAACATACGACTGCCGTGGAGTCAGAGCGACAGCTGGACAGGTTTTATTATAATCAGCATTGGCTGCGCAGTTCTTGCAACAGGTTCATTCTTTTTAATAACCTTTATGTCAAAGATTCAAAAAAAGTTAAGGCAACGCAGAAACAGAAAATAAAGGACTGTAACTGTTAGCAATTCAAAGAAAACACCGAAAGCTAACAGAGCCAGACTGACACAAAGGCAAAGTTATCTGACAAAAACTTTACTAAAAAACCGCCCCAGAACCAGCCCGCAAACCTTTTTATTGGAGGAAACAATGAATAAAAAAATAAAAGCAAGTTTTTTTTCTATATTTTTTTTAACAGCATTCACTTTTGCATTTGCACAGGATTTGCCGGCAGAACAGGAAGATTTTTCTTTTGCCGACCTGGATTTAGTTGAACTAGGTCCAAAAGACGGTCAGAAATTTGACATTTATGTAATTGGCGACAAAAGCCAGTCTTACACCGAAACCCGCTGGATAACTCCATTTTACTTAAACAGAACCGAAACAACCTACGATTTATGGTATTCAATACGAACGGCGGCTGAAGAACTTGGCTACAGATTCTTAAATCCAGGACAGGAAGGAAGCGAAGGCAGACGAGGCGCTAAACCGACACAAACAGGAAAGTATCAGCCAGTAACAATGATAAGCTGGTACGATGCCGTAATCTGGTGCAATGCTTTTTCTCAAACACTCGGGCTCACTCCATGCTACACATACCAGGGCGAAATTTTAAAAGATGCAGGCGAAACTACAAAATTAGATCTCTGCGAATGTAACTGGGAAGCAGACGGATTCAGACTACCTTCCGAAGAAGAATGGGAATACGCAGCTCGCAAAACAAAGAGCGGATTCCAGGGTGGAGACTTAATAAGCGGACAGGTCGATCAAGACGGAAACGACAATTACCTAATTCCAGAAGACGCACTTTCCTGGACAGCAAACAACGCTCAATTTACTCACACAGTAGGAACAGCAGGCACACCATTTGAAACAAGAGCTCAGCCAAAACCCGGCAGCGGAAACCCGAACGGCGCAGGACTTTTTGACATGAGTGGAAACGTTCTGGAGTTTGTCTGGGACTGGCTTGCAAATTACAGAGCGGTTGACGAAGGCACAAGAGCCACAGGACCAGAGTTTGGAAGTCAGAGAGTAAGCCGTGGAGGAAGTTTTTCTGTTTACACGCCGTTTTCCTGTGCAGGCGACAGATACAGCTTTGACCCGAACGAAGTTTACAATTATTTTGGATTCAGATTTGCCCAGACAAAAAAGGCTGAATAGTTTTTTAGATTTTGGGCACATCTGCCACAAGTGGCAGACCGGGCTATCCGTGGTTCCGGCGTCTAACGCGCCTACAGTGCTGCGCACCCGCTACGCGGCCACTACTATCCCTTGTGCGTAGCACAAGGTCGTGCGCACTTTGCGCACATGTAAATAAAGAGTTTGCGACAGCAAACTCTCAGCCTGGCAACTTGTTGTCAGGCAAGATCCCTTGTGCGTAGCACAAGGTCGTGCGCATTTTGCGCACATGTAAATAAAGAGTTTGCACAGCAAACTCTCAGCCTGGCAGCTTGTTGCCAGGCAAGATCCCTTGTGCATAGCACAAGGTCGTGCGCACTTTGCGCACAGTTTGCGTTTTATAGGCTACACAATTGAGCAGATTTTACAGTCCACTTTTCTTCAGACTTTTCAATTTCTGCTACAGCGTACTTTCCTTCAAGTAAAGCACCAGGATTTATAACAGTTGTCTCTCCAATTTTATCAATTCCGGCACTTTCGTGAATGTGTCCCGTTACAACTAACAGTGGCTGAACTTCTTCAACAAATTTGCGCAACTGTTCACTTCCGACATGGATTCCACCAGGAATCATATCTGCTTTTGTGTCTTTTGGCGGATTGTGCATTATTAAAACAAGGCTAGAGCATTTTCCGTCTTCATCTTTTATCTGCTCAAGAGAATTTTTAATTACGTCAAAATCACTTACAAGGTCTTCTTCTGTGCGTTCAAAAGGTGTGTCGCCAGAAAATTTTGAACCACCGCCACTTCCGGCAATAACAAGACCGTCAGTAAAAACCATGCTTTTTTGAACGCTCATATCAGCGTCTTCAACTTCCGAAATAAATTCACCTTCGTCGCAGTTGCCTAAAACTGCAAAAACACTGTCATGGCTTTTTCTTAAAGCTTCTAAGGCAGGCTTTCCTGTTTCTGCATGGTTAAATCTGGCAAAATCTCCACCAAACAAAACAAGATCGCAATCCTTAAAAACGCTTTGCAACTTTTCAATATTTTCTGTACTTCCGTGAATGTCTGAAATTACTAAAATCTTCATATTTTCTCCCAAACTGTCCGCAACAGCGACACACAATGTTTTTTGTTTTAAATATTCTGCATTATCTTACAAAGTTCCTGCATCTGTTCATGCGTTCCAATTGTAATTCTTAAAAAATCTTCAATTCCGCTGGTATTAAAATGGCGGACTAAAATTCCTTCGCTTTTTATTTTTTTGTAGGCTTCTTCCCCAGAAATTCCTTCTTTTTTGCAAAAAACAAAATTTGTCTGGCTGTCTAAAACAAACCAGCCGTGTTCACGCAAAAAATCAATAAATTCGTCGCGCTCAAAGGCAACAGATTTTGCACATTCAGCGTAATAACCAACATCACCGCATGCAGCAATTCCTGCCTGCTGAGCAATAAAATCAATCGGAAAGTGATTAAGCGAATTTTTTACAGTTGTAATGTAATTGACAAGTTCCGGACTAGAAACAACATAGCCAAGACGCAAGCCTGCACCGCACAAAGATTTAGAAAAAGTACGGACAATTACTAGATTGTTAAATTCACTTAAAAGCGGAATACAACTTTCTCCGCCAAAATCCACATACGCTTCGTCAACTACAAAAACCTTGTCAGCTGGTGCTTTTTTGAGCATTTGGCGAACTTCTTCTCGAGTAAGGGCAAGCGATGTCGGTGCGTTTGGATTTGCAAAAATAATGCTTGTGTTTTTATTGTTTGCATCTTCAAGCATTTTTTGAGTATCGAGAGTCCAGTCATTCTTTAACGGAACTTTATCGAGAGGAATATCGTAAAAACCACCATAAACCGGATAAAACGAATAAGTGTGTTCCGGAAGAACAAGTTCACGGTCGCTGTCAAAAAAAGCATAAAAAACAAAACTCAAAACTTCGTCACTGCCGTTTCCTGCATAAATCATATCAGGAGTTACGGTAAATGGAATTTTGTCTGTTTCAGAAGGAAGGACTGTAGCTCCGCTTCCGTTTTTTTTGCCACCAGAAACCTGAGCACGGGCAAGCACGCCACCACAGGAATTCAACATAGAAGCAATTGCTTTTTTTAATTCAAAAGAATCAGGATCAGGGTAAAGCGAAAGATTTTTTGCGAATTTCTTTGCAGCGTTTTCAACAGCCTTTACGACAACCGGGCTTGGTTCGTAAGGATTTTCGTTTGCATTGAGTTTTATATATAAGCGATCCTTCGGCTGTTCTCCAGGAACATAAGGATGCAGATTTTCCATTCTTTTTGAAATCATATTTCCCCCGCAGATAATTGACGCAGATAATCGAATAGAGCAAATGTCGCCATTTGGTCATAAAAAATTGAAGTTATCTGCCAAAAATATTTTATTAACAATGAAAGTTTGTTTCAATAATTGAGAATTCCCGCTGATGCTGATAAAATAGCGCTTATGGCTACTACAACTTCAATAATTGTCCTGCTTAAATTTTTTGCAGGAAGACAAAACAGCGCAGCTATAGACTTCGGAGAGTTTACAGAATATTTAAAGCGCTACTCTGAGCATCATCTTGAAGAGCAGCCTTCTTTAGTTGTTTATCTGACAGATACAGCAACAGCACTCTTAAAGGAACTTGAAAAACTTGTAAACTTAAGGCAGATTCTGCTTTTGTCGCAGGATTCAGAAAAAAAAACAATAATTGTCATTCCTTTTTTTGTTGAAAAATTTGCTGCACGCTACAAGGATATTTTAGTTCATCCGCAAACGCCGTTTCCGCTGGAAGGTGATATTCCAAAAAAAGTTCCAAATGAAATCGTAACAAGAACCTCGCTTGCCGATCTTTTAAACCAACTGTTGAAAAAAGAAACACTCAACGACAAAGTTCTTTACGGACTTTCAATTCCGCACGATATGCCTATGATTCTTTTGCCGTCGCTGGTTTCTGTGCACACATTAACTGAATGTGCAGTAAATAAAATACGCGCAATGCTTTCAAAAGATGAGCATCACGACTATTTTATGAAAAAACTTACGGTTTCAAATCCGGGCAAAGAAATGACGGCTAAAAATATTTTTAACCGCTTTGTTCAAAACTCAGATGCTTCAAAAATGTTTAAAGAGCCGGAAGATTCATTCTACTTTTTGACCCAGCTTTTGTTTTTTATTCGCCAGGACTACGAAAAAGTAAAAGATTACACGATCGAAGACATTTCTGTTCTTCAGTCAATTTATATTCTTGAAGTCGTTGCCAATTATTACAAAGCACGCGCCCAGGAAAACAATAAAAAAGCAAGTGCATTTAAAAATCTTGAACAGCAGCTCGAAAAACCGCCTTACTATTTTACTTTTGGAACAATTACAAAATTTACGAGTTCGAGCGGAGTTCCTCTTCTGGGACTTTATTCAGAAGAAGAATTAAAAGACTTTCTGCACGAAAAAACACACGAAAGTTCAGCAAATGAACTGCCGGAAATGCTCGTCTTTAAAACAGAAAACGACACCCAGCCTTATTTTATTTACAAAAAAAAGGTTATGCCACTTATAATGAGGCTTTGCTCTGACGCAAGAACGACAGTAAGAGAAACAATCAAAAAGCAGTGGTTTACGATTCTAAAGAATTTCGATGACCGGCCGGAAATGAAAGACCAAAAAGTTTTTGAAAAAAGGCTCGAAAAAGAAGTTAAAATTCAATCTCCGATTCTTTATGCACTTTTAAATGCTTCGTTCTTGCCTTTAATCAACTACGAAATAAACGAAGGGCCAGACGATTCCGGACTTTCTGGAGGAAGAATTTCTCTTTTTGAAAACGGAAGACTCATTCCTTATTCAGAAATTCTTTTAATGAACCGGCAGGAACTTTTTTCAGATTCAAAAATTCTTTTGCCGTTCTGGTACACGATTCCGGTTATTTCGTGGATTATGAAACTTATTATGAAGCCGCCTAAAGAAAAGAGCAAAAAAGTTCAAAAAACGGAAGCACAGATTTACCACGAAAAAGAAGCAGAAAACAGCAAGGCAGACTCGAGAGAAGCTTCGATTGCACAAAATCCGGTTGTTTCTAAAAAAGTTGCACTGCGAGAATCTGCCAGAACATTAGAAGAACAGCTTGTTCCTTCTAGTTCTACTTTGGACAGAGAATTACATTCTTACGAACGTATCTGGAATAAACTGATCGGAAAAGTAACTCACAACAACCTTACAGAAGATGTTAATGCATTAGTCCGCGACTATCTTAGAAAAGTTTTGCGCCACATGAGTTCAGAAGGATTTTCAAAAGAGAGAATTGAAAATCTGGCAGACTCTCTTGTAAAAACTCCAGCCTTGCAAAAAGTTGGAGAACCAGACGCGCTTCGCATGTATATTCAGCTTTACATGATAAAACTTGTAAAAAACATTCCGATGTAAAAAAATATAAAAAATTCAATTTTTTTCTCAAAAAAATGTGTAAAAATGCACAATCAGAGCCATTTATATAATGTACCCAAAGTACAAAGCCGGCCGGCTAATCTCATTTTGCCATGACAAGGATTACGTCCCTGTAATTTTAGTCAATAGGAGAATTATATGAATGCTATGAATCAAATCATTATCGAAGGAAATGTTGTAAGACAACCACAGTTACGAGAAACTCCGAGAGGAAAAAAAGTCTGCGTAATGCCGATTGCCGTAAATCATTATTACAAGGACAATTCCGGAAAGTACGTTGACGAAGTCGGTTATTTTGACATTGAAACCTGGGGAGAAAAATATGCTCCTTATGTAGAAAAATATGCATTGCAGGGGCGTGGAGTAAGAATTGTCGGACGTTTAAAGCAGGACAGATGGAAGGACGCTGACGGTAAAAACTATTCAAAAGTAAAAATTATCGCAGAACATATTGATTTTAAGCCCGTTAAAAAGGGAGACTTAAAAAACAATATCGACACTTCTACTAATGAACAAAGCGAAAGCTTTGAAGAAGACGCTTTTGAAGTTCAGCAGAATATGAAAACCGCTGCTGCAGGCGTGGTCGAAGAAACTGTTTCAGAAAATGCAGTTTTTTAGGTAAGCTGGAATAAAAAAAAAGACTGTCTAAAAAGCTAAAAATGTCATTTCTACACCTAAAACGGAAATCTCTAAATATTTGCAATATATTCATTTAGACTTTCAGCTCAAAGTAAAAAAAATGACACAAAATACACTTTTTAGACAGTTCCAGTTGTTCTATCTCCCGCCACGGCGATTAGGAGCTTTTCCACGGAACGATTTTGAATAATCATTGCGTGGAGTTCTGTTTTTTGTGCGTGAACGAGGAGCGCCTTTGGACTTTCCAAATGAAAGTTCTTCAGCCTTTTGTTCTGCAAGGCGCTCTGATGCAACTCTATAGGCTTCCATTTTTTCTGGATTATAAAAACCATCTTTCCAGTTAAAACGGCTTGTTTCTGGAATTACCTGTGCTTTTACCATGCTTGTAATTACAAGTTTACATTCCTGGCGTGTTACCTTTGTACGGCTAAAATCGACTAATAAACGGCGGATTCCGTCTTTATTAAGTTGACCTGCTTTATCCGTAATACTGTAAGGGTTTTCCGGCATAACTACAGTTCCGTCCTGGTTAGACAAAACCTTGAACGGCATTTCTTTTTTGTCCCAGAAATACATAAAATCATAGCTTTCCGGAAGTTTAAAGCGCATGCGGAAAAGGGCTGGATAACCATAAACACAAACCATAAGCCGGTCGCGGACATTGCGATCAAATGTGTTAAGTACGTTCTGGCGGTTATTTTCTGTTGGCGTAATAAAAGCACCAATATTCTGATTTTCAAGCCAGCTGACAGCCCAGCGGTTAAATGTATACAGATAAGGACCTGCAATAAGATTTACATTTTTATTTTTGAGCATTTGAATTTCTGCAAGGTTATTAACAACAAATGTTTTAAAACCGTCAGAAACAAGAAAATCAAGAGTTTTTTCAAGATGTTCTGCCGAAGATTCTGCAATGTAAGGATTAAGCGAAATAATCACCTGCTTTTTAGAAAATGGAAGAACAGTTTTATGAGTTAAAAGATCGCTTTCTGTTTCAAAATTAAGTTCAAGAATAACACGAACAGGATTCATGCTTTGAATCTGGAACATATCCGAAACTGTGCTGACCTGAACATACAAACCTTCCGGAAAATATGAAAGTTCATTTTTTTCAACAGGAGTTAAGTCGAGCACTGGTAAAATTTCATCTCCAGGCTGAGAGCGGAACTTTCCTATATCTGTCGGCAAAACTCTCGGATAACGTTTTGACATTGATTTTGTCTGTAAAAGATATACTTCATCATCGTGGCTAAATCCACGTGGAATATCAATCCAGCGAGAACCGTCTTCGTCAAGTTCAACAGAACGAACTTTATGGCTTACACGTCCAGAGTCATCTTTTTTATGGAGGCGAATTGAATCACCTGGATCTGGATCATAACTTCCACCCGAAAGCTCTGCCATTACAATCTGATAATCTTCTGGTAAAGCATCAGGCCCAGCGGCAAGTCTTGCTTTTTCCTTAGCTTCTTCACTTGCACCGCGGATTCTTGAAATTCTTCCAAGGTAAATACCAGTTCCACCAGCCTGATCAGGATTTAAGATTGCACTTCCGGCTTTTGCAACACCTTCGTCGTTTGTCTTAAAATTATACCAGTAGGTTGTCTTTGAACGGGCAAAATCTGTGCTGAGCATTCGTTTTGCAGCAGCAACTGCTCCCTTGCGGTCTTCCTGGTAATGATCCATAAGATAGCGGTAAGCTGCAGTTACAGCACCGACATATTCTGCACTCTTCATTCTTCCTTCAATTTTGAAAGATTCTACGCCGATTTCCATTAAATCTGGAATTTTTTCGATTAACTGAAGGTCGCACGGAGAAAAATAATATCCCTGTTTTTGACCTGAACCCGTTTCTGCAGTATAAAAACGACGGCAAGCCTGAGTGCACATTCCGCGGTTTGCAGATTTTCCGCCTAAATAGCTTGAAAAAAGGCAAAGTCCGCTTTCGCTTACACAAAGGGCACCATGAACAAACATTTCTATTTCGCAGTCTGTGTTCTGCTTTATCTGACGGATTTCTTCAAGTCCAAGTTCCCGGGCAACAACTACGCGGGAAAGCCCTGCCTTTTGCAACAACTTTACACCGGCTGCACTTTCTACATTTATCTGAGTTGAACCATGGAGTTCAAGATTCGGGAAGAATTCCTGACACATTCTCAAAACCCCGTAATCCTGAACAATAAGTCCGTCCGGCCCGATTTTATTAAGATAACTCAAAAAACGATACAGTCGTTCTGTTTCTTCTTCCTGACTGACAGTATTTACTGTTACATAAATCTTTTTTCCCTGTCTGTGAAGAGAATTTACAGTTGCTTCAAACTGATTCCATGCAAAATTAGATGAACGCAAACGCGCATTAAAACTTTTTAAACCAAGATATACAGCATCGGCACCTTCACCGATTGCAGCATCAAGAGCTTCGATATTTCCTGCTGGAGCTAATAATTCTGACATATCGCCATAGTAGCACAATTTTTTTCTTGTGTCAGTCGTAAGTAAAAATCACAGATTCCACTAAAAACTCATATTTGCTAAAAAAGTTCCAATACGATTATTTATCTTTTTTTTCTTTATTACAGTGTTTGCATAATCAATTATTTTTATAATAGTTGAATCTGTTTTCTGTTCGTTCTGCGTTTCTGTTGTTTTTTTAGAAGCTTCGTGTAATTTTGTCGGGTTAAAAACAGTTTTTGTCTGTGTTTTATTGGTCATTGAATCATTAACTCCACTAATTCCGACAGTCATACAAGCCACAGACTTCGAATACCAGCTTTTTCCGTTTTTTATTTGTGTAAAAAATGAATAATGCAAATGCGGACCAGTAGAAGCAGTTCCTGTGTTTCCAACTTTTCCAACAGTGTCAAACGCACTTACCATATCTCCAGTTTTTAGATGAGATTTTTCCTGCATGTGAAGATATTCACCGATAAGACCACTCGAAACAAACTGCCCTTCAAACTCATAACCATATTCAATATAGACCGAATTTCCATCGCGCTCAGAACTTCCAGACGACAGAACTTTTCCATTAAGCCCCGCAAAAATTTCCTGCCCTTCAATATTTTTACCACCGATATCAATTCCAAAATGCTCTCCATTATAGTTTGCATAGGCACCTTCAACCTTGTCACGAAAGTTACCGGTAATTAAAGTATCCGATTGTTTTACAAAAGCCGTCATATTTTTATAAAAATTATTTTTTGCGCATAAAAGATCAACAAAGCGGACAAGTGAAGCTGCAGAAATAGCACGCTCTTCTGTGTTTCCGGCATTAAATTGATCTGACGAGCCATAAAAAAACTGCAGAATTTTATCAGCACTTCCGTCAAAATAACGGGCAAAAGCCTGGCTTACAATTGTATTTCCAAATTTTTCAAAGATTTTTTCTCCAGAAAGCCCTTCACTTTTTTTATTTGCTTCGAGAACTTCTCCATTCCAGTACCAGTTATCCTTGTCGTTTTCGTCGTCTCCGACAACATAATATTCAAAAACTTCAGACATCATGGTACGAATTTCGTCCAGTTGAGAGCTCGTCGCATCTTTTCCTCCAAGCAAAATTTCTACAAGGCTGCTTTCAAGCCCTTTAGCCTTTGCTTCGTACAAAATGTTCCCAGCTTCGTCATACAAATGAGTTTTTCCGTCAAAGGCAATATTGCCATTTTCGAGCAGTTTCCAGTAATCCGCAGAAAAATCATAATTTTTAAGTACATGCAAAATAAATTCATCTGGATTTTCTTTTGCGTTTTTAAAATATTCCAGGTCGGTCTTAAGCAACTGCCCAAAAGAAGAGCCACCAGAAAGAATATTTTCCACCGCCTGAGTATAAAGTGAATCTTTTTTCATATTTTCGGCAAATACAGAATGCCCGGCAACAGACAGTACGGTTTCGTTTATTTGTTTTTCATCAACAATTCCGTTTCTGTAAGACTCGTGCGAAAGAATAATTCCAAGTTGAAGCTGCTCTTCTCTCGTCATTTTATTGTTATACCCCGAAAAATAAACTGTAGAGCCGTCTGCGTCTGCAACTGTCTGTGCAAAATAAGAATTATCGCCAGAAAGCGCAAGCTGGGTTTTACCACTTACAATGTTGTTTAAAAGCGTGTTTTCCGAGCTTCCTCCAAAGCCTCTTAGAGTTCTTAAAGAAGCTGCCACAAGAGGAATTGAATTTTTTGCTGCAGTATTTTCGATTCTTTTATTTAAGACAGATAAATTCAGGCCGTGTAAGCCAAGATTTAAGTTTTTAAGGCCAATATCAGTTCCAGCCGTTCCGAGAGAAAAAGAAAGGCCGCCTTTATCTGCATGCATTTCTACAAGCCCGGAATTTGCATTAACCGAAAGTCCTTTAAAATCCGCAAGATTTAAAACATTAAAAGTTGTACTGCCCGTAAAAGCAAAATCGAAAGCGTTGGAAGTTAATCCACCTGCGAGAGAATTAAATCGTTTTACAGCTCCAATCTGGCCGGAATTAAATCCGTCAAGATTTGCCGTATTAAGATAATTTGTAACTAAGGAACCAGCCCCGCCAGAAATTACAGAAGCCCAGGTTCCAAACGAAGTAAAACTTTTTTCAAAACTATTCCAGTTTCCTGCATTTTGAATTGCCACAGAAGCAAGAGTTCCCGTCGCATTTGTCAAAACACTGACAGAACTTTTTGCAACTGCAGTTCCTGCTACAGATGAAAGACTAACAGCAGAACCAGCCACTCCACCAATGGCAGAAATTGAACTTACGGCAACACTCGATCCTAGATTTTTTGCAACTTCGTCCCAGTCTTTATAATTTCCAGTTAAATCCATTATTGCAAAGGCAGTTTCGGTTGAAGTCGTAAGAGCCGCACTTACCCCGGCAGCACACAAAGCCACAAGTGGAGCCGCCAAAGTTCCAAAACTTGCAACGCTCAGGGCAGCAGACACAACGGCGGCGGCAACAGCTGTAGCAACTGTGCACACAGTCCGCAAACTTGGAACTTCTATCCAGCTGACAGAACTCGCCGTAAGTTTTTTGTCCCACGGAGCTAATTCCATTTCGCCAAGACCTAAAAGCATTTCTTCATTGTTTTTGTAAATGTCCGAAAGAATTAAACCAAGTTCCCCGCTTCCATTTTTTGAAGAAGAATTTTCTGGAGCTTTTCCTATATGAATTTCAAATTCTCCGTCTTCTTCCTGGCTTTGTGTGTGAATTCCAAAAATGCGGTTTTTCCATTCTTCAATCTGCTGAGTTGCGATTTGTGCAAATTGAATCAAGGTGTCGGCAGACAAACCGTCAAGGTTTTCCGTAGAAAAAGAAATAGACGGCCGTTGTGTTTTAAACCAGTTAAAAACATGCACTGTCTGTTTTTTGTATTCATCATTAAAAAAGTAAGAATGAACTAAAACTTTTCTTGAAATTTCTTCACTCTGCCAGTCATAACCTTCTCCATACACAAGATTTTTGATTTCGCCTTCAAAACTAAGGTTTGCCAGGTCAACCAGACTAAATGAATCTTCTATATTTTGTTCAATATTCTGAGAATATTTTTGAGCATAGAGTTTTGCCGAAGTTTCCTGCATAAGCTGAGAATTTTCTGCCGCTGCTTTTTTTGTTTTGTAATAATCAAGTGTAGTTCCTGCCGATTTTTTTGCATTTATTTTTGAATAAAAGACAGACTGCCCCGCTCTTCCTTCAAGTTCTCCAAAATGAGCCTGCAACGAATAAAGAATGCTGCTTTTTAGAATTTCATTTACAAAAGAAGTTGAATCAAAATCTGTTTTTTCGACACAATCGATTTCTGCAAGTTTTGCTTTTTGAACTGCTTTTTTGAAAGCTTCATCTGCTTTCTGGTCTGCATCAAAAACGACCCCTGCTTCGACAGAGGCCGATGCGTACATTTGCGTAATCCATTGCTGTTTTTCGCTTAAAAATTCTTCATAAGAATTCTTCCATTCTTCACTTGCCTTTGTATAATTTTTAGAAAAATCGCGCGCCCAGGAGTTATAAGTTGAATTTAATTTTTCTTCAGCCTTTAACCATTCATTGTCCGCAATAAACGAAATCTGCAGCAGACGATTCAGAACATCTTCGTTTTCTTTTTTTATTGAATTTAACGAAGAATCCAGCAAAAGTTTTTTTGAAGCCAGTTCAAAAGAAGTATTTATTGTCTGTAAATCTTCATAAGCTTCTATGTATCTTGAAAAAAAGTCCTGCTTATAATTAAGTTCTGTCTCTAAAAAAGAATCTTCAGATAAAGTCTGTAAATCATTGGAAGAAATAAAATATTCACTTTCTGCACTGTTAAAGTTTTCAATGGCAAATTCCCGACCGTCCGTAAAATATCTTTTATAATAATTCAAAACTGGAGTCTGCAAAGTTTGCCCCTGCCATTCTGTGTTTTCAAAAGCGTCGAGTGCAAGACTTTCAAGCTGACTTTCTGCAGTTTTGTCTCCACTTATCAAAAGTTCAATATTATTTCTAAAATTTTCTATTTTTGCTTTATGTTCCTGCTGGTTAAAAAAATTGAATTCCTGTAAATTCTGTGTTTTTTGAGAGAACTGAAGAAAATGTCTTTTAAGCAAAGTTTCTAGGGCTTGTTCAAAAGTGTCAAAAGTTTCGTCTTCGTCTAATAAAGTTAAAACGTTTTCAATTTGTCCGCTGTCCAATAAGGAATTTTTACTAAACTCCTGAATAAAAAAATTCTTTATAAAATCTGTTGAATATTTTTCGTTAAGATTTGCTTGAGAGTCGCCGGTTTTCTTTGAATATTCCTGTAAAGCTAAGGTTGTCTGTTCCTTTGCCGCCGAAAGATTTTTTACTGCCGAAAGAATATCTGCAAAGGAGTTTTCGTAAATCTTAAAAGTGCTGTTTTTTAAGGCCTGCGCACTTTTTGAATAATTTTTTGCAGCCCTGCCCTTTGCATTTTGAATACGCATATTTGTAAAAACTTTGATAATCCAGATTGTGCAGTCCGAATCATTTTTCCGGCTATTCATCTTGTTTTCAACAAGTTCAAAGGCTAGACTTTTTATCAGATTTTTTTCGAGTGTTTTTATATTTTCTGCAAAAATACTGTTTGAATTTCTAAAAAGCACACATTTTGCAATTTCTTCTGTTAAGTCCTGAGCTTTAAGTTCATTAAAAGAAGATTCCGCCACCTGTTTTATATATTTTTTGTAATAATCATCTGCACCAATTCCGTGGGCGTCGCCCATTTGTGCATGAGTATTTATGTCAGAACTGTAAATTGAATTTTCATAAGAAGAATCATTTTCAGAAAGCCAGTACATTCCGGCAAGAACTACAGTTTTAAAAAGGTTTTCATCCTGACTCATTTTTGTAAGCCAGTCGCAAATTTCTTTTTCTGCTGCAGTTGCGTCGTATTCTGCAGAATCGCTTAAATTATTAAAAACAGAAAAACTGTCCGTTTTTTCAAGAAAAAATTTTCTTTGCTCTGCTTCATTTTCATTAAAACTATCGCTGCAAAGAGAATAACTATATTTATTTAAGGAAGAATCATATTCAACACGCGCAAACTTATTGTAAACAAAATCACTTTCTTCCAGAGTTTTTACAAGAGAATTTCTATAATATTTTTCGTTTTCCAGTGACTGTAAAACGCTCTTTTTTTCTGTTTCAATTGAATTTACATAATCGTTGTAAAGCACGTAAGACAAATAATAATTTCTGTCCGCCCCGATAAGTTCTTTTTCTGCTTCCGTTTCTGACGCAGAAGAATTATCTTTTGACAAAAGCTCGTTATTCTCTTTTATTTTTTCTAATTTTTCGAGCGCGAGATTTATTCCAGATAAAGCCTTGCCCGCAAATTCGATCTGTTTCTGCGGAGTTTTAAAATCTCCCTGAGCGCTATAAGAAGTGTTGTCAAGATAAAGACTTTGCGACCAGTCGTAAACTGCCTGCGCCTTTCTCCGCTCAATTCTTGCAGTTTGTGTCTGTTCATAAAGGGAGGTGCTTAATTCAATCTGACAATTATATTTTTCGAGGACTAAAACAAACTCTTTTGTCTGCTCTTCATAAAAATCGATCGTTTGTCTGTAATTATTTTCGGCAAGTGCAATTGCTGCAAGTTTTTCGTTTAAGAGGGCAAGAATTTCTTTAGAATTTAATTTTTCAAACCTTTGGACCAGAGTCTCAATCTTTGTCTGGTATTTTTCTGTAATACCTGAACTTACTTCATAATTTTCGTAACAATCGTTCAAATCACTTAAAAAATTTTGAGAATAGATTTCTCTTTCCTCCGCGCTGATTCCAAAAACCTCAGCAACCAAACGAGTTTTTTCTTTTAACTCTGCTAATCGACTTTGAACGATATTTTTAGTAATTGCTTCTATCTGCGCTTTTTGTGTTGAATCAACAAATTCATTTTCTGCAAAATCGTATTCAGCAAGAATTTCTTTCCATTTAATTTCACTTTCTTCGTTTTCTGCTTTGTAAAATGTCAGAAATTTTAATTCAACTTTTGAGCGCAAATATTGAGATAACTCTTCTTTTGAAGAAAATGCATTTTCGTCTTGAGTTTCGAGCAGTTTTTCTTTTTCTTCCAGCAGCTGTGTAAGATATGTAATTTTTTCTTCAACATTTATGCCGTCAGGAACATTGCAGAAATTTGCAAAAAAGAATGCCTGCTGCTTTAAGTAAGAATCAAAAAAGTTTTCGATAAATGCAGAACAGGTTTTTCCGCAGTTTTGCTCTTCTAAAAAATCGTAAATCTTTATGCAGTAATCAATTACATTTTCATAACTGTTTTCTGTACAATCCACAGTTTTTTGTAACAAATTAAATAACTGCACTTTTGCACTTTCGAGCAAAGCTTTTATTTCTGAAAACTTAAAACTGTCTGCATTTTGAATAAAACTTTCCGCATTTTTTTTGAATTTTGTAGAAATCTCTTTTTCAAAAACAGAATAAGTCTGCAGCAGTTTTTTTGATTTTTCTTCCTGGTCTCCAGAAAAATCTTCTATAAAGCCGTCAATAAGGCTGTCAATTTCCCAGTAAAAATCTGTAAACTTTGGATAAAACTCAAATTCTTCAACTTCGTACTCGTCGTCTTCGTAATCTGACTCTGGAGTTTCTGTAAAACTCAAGCGTTCAAGACGGATTTTTTCAATATTTTCGATATATTCAATCGACAAAATCACCTGAGCTTTTAAGACTGCAAGTTCAACCTGTTCGTCTAAAGTTGAATTTAACGGAAAATTCGAAACTGTTTTTTCTTCTTCCGCTTTTATCGTTTTTATTTGCGCAGTAAGTGAATCAATTTTTTGCAAAAGTTCGCTTAAAGTTTTAAATTCTTCCTGACAAAAATTGTAAATACAGTTTTGTTCGTTCCAAAGCTGGTTAAGATTTATTTCTGCAAAAACAGATTCAATTTTTTCTAAAAACGAATCAAAAATAGAAAAATATTCTTTATCTTCAAAAGTTTCTGAAAGTTCATTTTTTAAGGCTTCTAAGCTTTCTGCGCTGTTTTTTAATGCAAGTTTTATTTTCTGCTCGTTTAATTCAAGTTCTTCATATTCAGTTTTTTCCTGTTCGTAATAAAGTTTTTCATAATATTTTGCAAAAGTTTCCTGATTTGTTTTTTCTGCACTTTCGTAATTTTCTATGTACGACAAAAGAACCTGCACAAGCGTTTTTTCGTCAGTTTCTAAATTTTCAGCATAAAGTTTTTCGTACTCTGTCCTTTTTGTTTCTAATTCCTGCCACGAACTAGTGATTTTTTCGTAGGCGGCTGCAAGTTTTTCTTCTTCCGCCGACAGTAAAAGCGAAAGATTGTCCAATTCCAAAAGGGACTCTTCATAATTTTTTGTCGCCTGATTGTAATTTTCTTCTGCAAGTTTCTTTTTTTCATAAATTAATTCTTTATAAGCAGAAGTTTTTTCATTTTCTTCTAAATAAGCAACAATGGATTTTGCAACTTCAAGTTCTTCCTGCCAGTATTTTTTTAAGGATTTTAAACGGAAAATTTCAAGTTCAAGTTCTGTAAAATTTTTGTCTGAAAATTCGCTCTCCAATGTTAATTCAAAAATCTGTTTGCGCACGTTTTCAATTTTCTGATTATATGTTTTTGCCTGTTCAAACCATTCAAGAAACCTTTTTGCTTTTGAATCATCTGTTAACTTTTCATTTTGAATTATCTCCAGAACTTTTTTACACGAAGTTTCATCAATACTTCCGACATTTTCCTGACTTTCTGTTTTCCAGTAAGAATAAAGTCCGCGGTATTTTTGAGAATTTTCTTTTTCCAAAAGAGAACACAAAGAAACAATTCCTTCATAAACGACACAAAGAGAATTTCTCAAACCTGAATAAATATTTACGACAGCAATTGAATTTTCATATTTTTTAGAACTCTCTTCCGTTAAAATTACAGCGTATTCACTAAGCGATTGTTCAAGGCTAGTTTCATAAGAAAGATTTTCAGCCTGGATTTTTTCCTGAATTAACGAAATGCGTTCTGTTATTGAATTTTTCCATTCTGTTTTCTTTTCCTGCAAGGTTTCAAAAGCTTTTATCCAGAGTTTTTCGCTTTCAAGATAAACATTTTCTGCATTTTCTTCCCATTCACTCCTCGCAATTAAAAAATCTGTTTCTGCCTTTTCCCAAAGCGAAAGCCCAGAATTAAAAACTTCTTTAAACTTACTCAAAAGCTCCTGAGTTTCTGCGTCAGTTGTTTTTTGTGCTTCAATTTTCGTTTCAAGACTATTAAAAAGCTCTTCCATTGCAATTGAAGTTTCTTCTTCCGTCGTTTTAGATAGAATATTTGAAAGAATTTCTGCAGTCTGTTCCTGACTTTCGTCTGAACTATCTTTTTTCTGCTTTGAATATTCTAAAAACAGCCGGTTTTCTTCCGAGCGGGAAAGCAGTTGCAGTTCAACTTCTGTTGCGTATGTGTTTTTTGTTAAAAATTCACTTTGAGTCAGATATTTTTTTGAATAATTTTCTATGTATTCTTCTATTACTTTGTTGTTTTCTTCTTCGAGAATTTTTACTTTCTCGTTTAATTCTTCAAGTGAATAAGTTCCTGCCTTGAGTCTTGTAGAGTTTTCTTTGATTTTTTCCCGCAATTCAAAAAGATTTTCAAAATTTTCAAGGTTTTCACTTCTTTCAAAAAGCCACTGAGCATAATTTTTGTCTTTTTCAAGTTCAAAAACATTTTTTGCTTCTTCAAAATATTTTTTCCATAAGTCTTCATCAATTTCTTTAAGATAAATATTTTCTGCTTCCCAGTCTTTTTTTGCCGTTAAAACAGCTTTGTCTGCAGAGCTCTGCCATTCTTCTTCGTTGCGTGCTGTGCGTGCTTTTTCAAGATAAAAATCAAGTCTGAACAGACTTTGTTCCATAGAAAATTTCAATTCACCAGCCGGCAAAAGTGTAACAACGTAAAAAAATAAAACACAGCTGCAAATAATTCGATTCAATCTTTCTTTTAACATAAAAACCTCCATTTAAGACGCTTATAACGCGAACTTTTTTCGTAGAAAATTCCTGGTAAAAAAATAAGGCTCAAAATTACGGAATTTAAAATTCCAAAAAACATAAAAAAAGAAATATTTTTAGAAAATTGATCTGCACTAAAGACAAGCAAAGGAAGCGAGCCTGCAACTGTCGTTAGCGACGAAACAAGAATGCTTTTTAACTTACTGCGAACTTTAAATTCAATTCGTTTAGACTTTGATTCGAGAATGTAAATTGCATTATTTACGGAAATTCCGCACAGAACAATAATTCCGCACACATCTCCAGGAAAAAGAGGTTCGCGCAAAACAAGTTTTATAAAAACAGGCAAAAAGGAACTGGCACCAACGGTTAAAATAATTTGAATGCTCTTTTTTAGATTTTCAGTAAGCATTAAAAGCAGCAAAAAAATCTGCACAAAACAAAAAGCAAAGGCACAAAAAAGAATTTTATAATTCCGAGCTAATTGAGAAAGCTGCAAGTCGAGCGAATAAGAATAGCCGTTTTTAAAATCAATTTTTTGAAATTCATTTTGCAAGAATAAAACTGCCCTGTCGTTTGCAAGTTTTTCTATTTCAACCGTAATATACGCACAACGCCGTCCGTCTTTTCTGTAAATTTTTGGAATATTTTTTCTTTTTTCTATTTTGCCAAGACTAGACAAAAAAACCTGACTAGATGAAGCTGGAATTACAGTCTGTTTTATTTTTTCAATTCCAAGATTTTCTGATTTTTGTGCAAAATTTTCTCCGATAATTCTTATATCCTGTTCAAAATCATTTTCGCTCCATTTGTCTGCAACAGGCCCGTGCAAAATCCAGCGAAAATAAAAGGCAAGTTCTTTTACAGTCAAACCATTTTTTACAAGTTGAATAAGCTCCGGAATAAAAACATATTCTTCATGCTCATTTTTAAAATTCAAAACAACATTGCTCACTTCCTTTTTTTGAGAAAGATTAAAAGCAGCTTGTTTTGCAAGTTTTCTGCATTCAAGCGAGTTCTCCCCTGTAAAAGCTACCTGAATCGAAGTATGTTTTTTCTGATTTTTTTCTTCCGCCCCGCTTACAAACAAAAAACCGTCACCAGCATAACCGTCAAGGCTCTGAACAAAAGAAGCAACTTGCGCTCTTTTTACTTTTTGAGAAAATCCGATTTCAAATTCCGCGCTTCCGTTTCGAATTTCACTCTTAACAAATTCAATAAAATCAACTTCTAAAAGTTTTTTCGTAAACACAGAAAGTTTTTTCGTTATAAAATCAACGGATTTTTCAGTTTCAAAATCCACCGAACAAAAAATTACGTTTTTCGAAAGTTCAAGTTTTAAATTTTTAGGAATTGCAAAAATAATAAAAAACGGCAGGATAACCAAAAAGACGTAAAAAAGCGTGATTATTTTTTTGTGCTTAATCGAAAAATGCGAAAGCCTGTAACTCGCTCGCACATATTTTTTTTCAAATAATGTTGTAATCCTTTTCAAAATATTTTTATTTTGGCGCTTCACGTTATTGAACAAAAAACATGGCAGAAAAACTAAAACCAAAACCGACGAAACAAAAATCATAATACTAACAGCAAGGGCAATATTTTTTATTCCGGGAACAATGCTGTCGGTAAAAAAAAGAGGCACGCAGGCAAGAATTGTCGTAAGCGACGCACAAAACAATGCGCCATATTCTTTTTTTAAGCGATAAAAAAAAGTTTTTCTATCAGTTGAATTTTCTGCAAGTTCTACGACAACAAGGGCAGGATCGACGACAAGTCCAAGTGCAATAGAAATTCCTGCTACGGTATTTTGATTTACGCTAATTCCAAATATGCAAAGAAACCCAGCCGTCCACAAACACGAAAAAGGAAGCATAAGAATTACAAGAACAATTTTATGCACAGAACTAAAAAAGAAAGGAATTATAAAAACCACGCACAAAAAACTTTGAACAAGGGCAAAAATAACATTTTTGAGCAGCTTGTGTTGTTTTTGTCCAAAATCGTAAAGAATTTTGTATTCAATATTGTCCGACTCAAAAGAGTTTAAAATCGCTCTGCTTTCTTTTGAAATTTTTATGCAGTTTCCGTCAGAGGCTGATTTTATTGTAAGAAAGACACATTCTTTTCCGTTTAAAAAAGCCTTTTCTGTCTGTTTTTTGGGAGAATAATTTATAGAGGCAAGATTCTGTAGTTGCGTTGTGCCCTGAGCATTCGTTAAAGAAAGTTTTTTTAGCTGTTCAATCGAATTAAGTTTTGTATTGAATTCAATAATTTGCTTTTGGTTACCAGAATAAACAAAGGAAGTATAATTATTAAAATTTTCATTTTGTATTGTCTGCGAAAGTTCTTCCGGAGAAAGTTGAAGCAAAACAAGTTTTGCAGGATTAAAACTGATTAAAATTTCTTCTCTTTCTCCGCCCGAAATTACCACTTCACTCACGCCGGCAATGGATTCAAACCTTTTTTTTAATTTTGACTCGATTTCGTTTCTAAAAATTGAATTTTTTATATTTGAACTTTTGTCTGCCGTAAAAGCCACACAAAAAATTCCTTTATCCGACACCGCCGAGGAATAAACTCTGGGCTTTTGCACATCAGACGGAAGAGTTGAATACAAAGAATCCGCAATTCTCCTGACCGCCAGATAAACTTTTGCAGGATTTTCTTTTTTTGAAAAATAAACACTCGTCAAAGTCTTTGAATATTCAACAACCGAGGAAAGTTCCAGAATTGAATTAAGAGAATTTAATTTTTCTTCAAGAGGAATTGTTATCAGTTCTTCGAGTTTTTTTGGATCCATTCCAAAATATTCAAATTCAACGGTTAAAACCAAATAATTTGAATCTTTTTTGTCGCCGACTTCGATTTTTAACGTGGCAACAAGGAAAATCAGAGAAAGAACCGTAAAAATAAAAAATGCCCGCTCAGGCGAATTATAAAAACTTTTATTCACTTTGCATTTTCCTAAAAAAAGTAAACAGGGACGATTCTGCCAGGCAAAAGCAGAAGTTAAAAAAACTAGGAATTATTTTTTTTAGACAAAAAACGGAACAAAATTACAGGAACAACAAAAAGTACGATTACAAAAGAAAAAATAAGTCCGCCGCAAATTGCGACTGCCATTGAACTTTGAGAATTTTTATGTAACGGATCAATTGCAAAAGGAAAAAGCGCAAGGGCACTCGTCAAATTAGTAATCAGGATTGAACGCAGTTTTTGTTTACAGCAGAGGCAAAGAGTTTCGGCTTTAAGTTGAGGAGCCGCCTTTATGTTTTCCCAAAGAATAATTGCGCTGTTTACGCTAGTTCCAAAAAGGACAACAAGAGCAATTACAGAATTAATGTTTAATGTCTGAGCGCAAATAAACAAAAACAAAAAAGCTCCGCTGAACGCCGGAGGCAGGGCAAGCAGCATAAAAAGCGGAATTGTAAAAGATTCAAACTGAACTCCCATAACGCAATACAAAAGAAGAATTACAATAAAAAGCAGCACAACTGTATTTTGTTTTAATTCTTTGAGATTTTCTGCGTCAGGATTTTGCACATATTTTTCGTTCTGGAGACTTTGTGTCAAAAAAACGTTCTTTGCTTCGAGTCGGTTAAACCGATAAAAAACATTTTCTACTGATTTTGTTTTTAGAACTCCAAGACTTTTAAGAGGAATTGCACTTTCATTGCTAAAGGTAACGAAATTTAATAAATCATGGATTGAACTTACCGACGACGACGGATATTTTAAGCGAACCTTTATTTTTTCGCCGTCTTTATAAAAAGCCCCGGAATTTTCGCCTTCAAGAATACTTTTTGCAGTTAAGGCCACAGCCGATGCACTGAGATTAAATTTTGCACAGACAGAGCGATCTACTTCAAAAATTTTTTGTGTAATTACGCTGTCTGGCGAAAAATCTGTTATGTTTAAGGCAGAAAGTTTTTGTTTTAAAAGTTCATCGGTTTCTGCACAAATTAAGACAGAGTCAGTATTTGTATCAAGAATTTTTTCCAGCAGATTTTTTTCTCCACTGACATTTACTTTTAGTCCGGAGTTTTCAAAAATTTCATTAAAAAATTTATTTGCTTCTTTTACGTTTTTAACAAGGCAGTTAATAAAGATTCTTTCTGAGCGAATATCACTTTGAACAAGTTTTTCATAATCATTTTTTTCAAGTCCGCCTTCAACCGAAAAGGAAACAATATTTTTGTTATCAGATAAAAGCGAATTTAAATACTTTGCATTTTTTTCAAGAAATTCAGGAGAAGAACTTTCTTCAAAAAAAATCTCTGCACAGATATTTTTCGAATAGACAGAAGGCAGCATTTCGAATTTCAAAGATTTTGCAAAAATACAGCCGGCAAGAATTACAAGACAAATTGAATAAACTGCAATAGACGGCTTTTTTATTAAAAGCGCAAGAAATTTTGAATATTTTTCTTCAATAAAATTAATGTTCAAAGATTCTTTTTTTAATATTTCTTTTGAATTTTTGCCCCGGAACAAGAGAACAAGCACGCCAGGCGCATACGAAAGCGACAAAAGACACGAAAAACCAATCGAAGCAATTATTGAAACAGCAAGATCTGCAAAAAGTTTTCCGGTAAGAGCAGGCAAAAAGAAAAACGGAATAAAAACAACAATTGTCGTAAGTGCCGAACCTGTCGAAGAAAGACTGACTTCCTGAGTGCTTTTTAATACAAGATTTTCGATATTCAAGCTATCGCGGCTGGAAGCGTTTTTTAAATTGAATAAAAAATTTTCTATTAAGACTGTAACAGGATCTACAACCATTCCAAGCCCAATGGCAATTCCAGAAATCGAAATTAAATTCAAACTTTTTCCACAGATTTTAAGACACAAAATAGAAAATAAAATTGAAAGTGGCATTACAGAAGCTGTCAAAAATGCAAAATTTAAGTGCTTAAAAAACACAAGCAGAATAAAAATCGTTATGCAAAGTCCTGTAAAAAGAGAAGCCAAAAGCTGAACAAAAGACTCTTTTAACTGTTCAGAAGAATCACAAATAATGGCAAAGTCAAAATCCGCCCCGTAAAATAATTCAAGTTCATTCAAAAGTTTTTTTACATCACGAGAAAGCGAAATCGGACTTGCATCATTTTTTTTATTGATTCCAATACAAACACATTCCTGGCCGTTGTACATAAAAAATGATTTTTTTTCTTCAATTTTTCGTTTTATCTGCGTAACGTCCCCAAGTTTTAAGGATTTTCCGTTGTGTGCAAACAAAGGAATTTGAGCAAAGTCTTCTATTTTTTTTACGGTTCCGTCGGTCTTAAAAGAAAAAACAGTTGAACCTTCTGTTATGGTTCCGCCCGGATATTCAAAATTTGAATTAACAATAATCTGACCTAAACTTTCAAGTTTTAGCCCAAAGGATTCAATTTTTTCTTTATCCGCTTCAATTTGAATTTCTGTAATTTCTCCGCCATAAACATTCACAGACGCAACACCTTTTAGACGCTGAAACTTCTGCTTAAAATCATTTACAGACAGGTAGCGTGCCATTTCAAGATTCTGTTCTTTTGAAATAACTGCAATACGAATATTTTCAGTTGAATAAGGAGAAAAAATTCTGACATTTGGTTTTGAACAGCCTTCCGGCAAAGATTCGTAACATTGGTCTATTAACTGATTACATTCACTCAAAGCAAGATCAATGTCGCTTCCCCAATGCAATTCAATTTTAATAAGCGAAAGAGAATCCCTGGTAACCGACGAAATATTTTTTATTCCTTTTATCGAAGCTACGCAGTCTTCAAGAGGAAGAGTCACGAGTTTTTTCATTTGAATGGCAGAAAGACTTTCGTATTCAGCACTTACAAGAAGAAATCTGTCTTCAATTTTTGGTAAAAAATCCAGGGGAATTAGTTTTAAGGCAATACAAGACCAGAGCAAAACAGAAGCAAGAATCATTAAAACCGAAACCGGATGTTTTACAGAAAAACCAATTATTTTGTTCAATAAAAATTCTCCTGTCCAAAACAGACAATTTGTATTCTCTTTTTAAGAATGATTTTTAATGCATGCATGTCGAACGTTATAAAAAGCAACTCACAGAAATTTTTACAAACTCTGCTCACCATGTTCAGAATTAAAAGCGTGCATCGGCTGTTCGCGAACAACGCTCTGTCCGTCTCTAAAAAATGCAGGCGGATTACAGATTACTTCATCGCCTTCGGTAAGGCCTTTTTCAACCCAAAGTTTTCCGTCTTTTCGCTGTTTTACGAAAATTTGTTTTTGAACAGCAAATCCGTTTACAAAGCAGAAAAGTTTTTCATTTCCGTTGCGGTCGCTCAAAACAACATTTTCAGGCACGCAAACATATTCAGCAGGACTGAGCTTTTCTATACGGCAGCGCGCAAACATTCCAGGTTTTAATACATGATTTTCGTTCTTTAGTTCAATTTTGACAGTAAAATTTCCGCTCTGAAAATCTGCAACAGGCGACACTTGAGTTATCTGAGATTCAAATTTTTCATTAAGCGAAGGAATTTCAACAAAAACCGGCGTCTCATTTTTTAAATTAACCATGTCTTTTTCCTGCACATTTACAACCACAAAAATTGAATCCAGTTCGATAATCGTTGCAAGTTTTTCATTTTCCTGAACATATTCACCGTTTTCAAAATATTTTTCGCCGACAATTCCGTCAGTTGGAGAACGTATGCAAAGTTCTGCAATATAAGTATTTACGCCGTCCAACTGCTGGCGGGCAATTTGAACATTACTTTCAGCAACCTGCAGGGCTGCAAGATAGGTGCGCACGTTAAAATCAACGATCTGTTTTTTTAGTTTTTCTTCGTTTTCTGCTACGGCAATTCCGTTTTTTAACAGGTCTTCTTTTTTTAAACCAAGAGAAGAATTTTCTATTTCTTTTGTTAAAATTGCAACTTCCGTCTCGGCACTATCCAACGATATTTTCTGTTGTAAAATTGAATTTTTTGTAACGCCTCCAATTTTGTAAAGTTCCCGCTGATTTTCGTATTCCTTTTTTTTAAGTTCCAGCTCTATTTTCTTTTGCTTTAAGTTAAGTTCCTGTTTTTCAAGAGAAAGCAGCCGGCTTTGCACAGCTAAAACAGCCTGCTCATATTCTGCCCTGGCAAGATCAAAAGACGCTATCTGTGAATTTAAATTCGTTTCGTACTGTTTTTTTTGAATTTCTAATTGAACGTTCCTTAACCTTGCAATTATTTCTCCTTTTTTTACAAAATCGCCTTCTTTTACGACAAAACTTTTTATAGTTCCGTTAACAAGGCTCGTCACATCATTTTTTAATTTCCAGGTGACTGTTCCAAAAGTTTCTAATTCATCAATAAAAAACTTTTTCTGCGCATTAACCGTACAAACCTTTTCTGCTCCCGATCTTTGTTTTGCCTGCTGTGAAGTTTTGCAGGAATTCAAAAAGAAAATAAAAAACATAAAACTTACGAACGCTAACAGTTTTTTTCTTACAAAAGTTTTTGATTTTTTTAATCTAAACATTCTTTTAACCCTCCTGCAGGAATACAAAGTTGAATTTCAAGTTCCGCTATAAGTAAAGCAACTTTTATTTGAGCTTCTTCAAATTGAATTTTCTGGGACGCAAGTTCTGTAAGCTGTTCTAAAAGGTCAATACGCTTTAAAATTCCGTTTTTTACCTGAACTTCGCTTACATTAAGGCGGTGCTCCTGCAATTCAATTGTTTCTTTTAGTCTCAATATTGAATCCTGGGCATCGTCGTGTTGGGCAATTGTTTCAAAAAGATTTTCGTAAAGAGAATTAAGTTCTTCTGAAAGTTCTTCTTTTTGCTGCTGTAAAGAAATCTTTGCCTTGCGCTGTGAATAAAAATAATCTGTTTCAAAAGAAAGCGACGCAGATGCAGAATTATTTATTGAAGAAATATTTTTTTCCTTAAAACCGTAACCGTTAGAAAGAGAAACAGGCACAAAAGGAAGATTTACAAAATTAACCGAAAGTTTTGCGCTGTACCTGGGCGAATTTAACGGATATTCGTTTCCGGAAAAAGAAACCTGGGCTTCAAGATTTACTTCTGGCACAAAAAAGCGTCTGTTATACAAATACTGTTGCCTGGAATACAACAAATAGGCTTCCTGTTTTTGAATCGCAGGACTATTTTTTTTAAGAACTGCCCATATTTTTTCTGTATGCTCTTCAAGATAAAACGTCTCTTTTTGCTCTTCTATTCTGCCAGAACTGTTATGAAGAATAAGCTCTGTATTAAGATCTATTGAACAAAGAATTTTTAACTGTCTTAGAGCAGAACGAAGTTCCCTTTGGACCTGTTTTTTTTCATTTTGAATTTTTTTATAAGCAATCAAATATTCAAGGTAGTCGTTTTCAAGAGAAAGCCCGAGTTCACATTCTTTTTTTAATATTTCAAGTTGAATACAGGCATTTTGTTCAAGCTCAGTTTTTATCTGAACCTTTTTTTCTAGCAAAAGACAATTGTAATAAGCCTTATTTACAGAAGACTTAAAAAATTCTGCATTTTGCTGGACTGATTTTAAATCAAAAAGTTTTTCGCTTTTTTCCATTTTGTACAAAAGCAGACGTTTTCCGCCGTCAAATACAGTCTGCGAAACACCTGCCGAAACAGACTTCGACCTTGAATCCGCCCCATTTGTAATTATACTGTCATCTTCGTTTACAGAAAAATAAAACGTCGGCAAAAAATTCTGCAAAGAAAACGCTGCCACCTTTAGCGAAGTTTCCGCGTACTTTAAGTTCAGTTTTTGAAGATCCGAATGTTCAAACGCATAATCTGCAACCTCTTTTGCATTATAAAAAACTATCTGCGCACCTAAGAACGAAAACTGCAGTATAAAAAAAATGAATAAAATTCTTCTCTTAAAAAAAATCATAAGCTTCACCTTTTATTTGTTGAATTTAAAGGCAAAGCCTTCCACTGCTGCATTTTCTAAAGAATCTGTAAAACCAGTTTCAAGATTAAATTGAATAATTCCCCGCGATGCATTGTTTTTTACGCCAAGTGTGCATTTTACGACGCTCACTTTCTGGTTTAGCTGTAAAACCTCGTTTGAAATAATGTCTTTTAACGGGAAACTTTTTAATTCGTCATCAGTAGATTCAATTTTTTTTATTGTTATGACAGCACAGTTATTGGAAGTTGTTATCGAAAACTTATCCAAAAGAGAATAAACATTTATCCCGCTATTTTTTTCGCTATTACAAGAAGCAAAAACAAGATATAAAACACTCTCAACTTCTGTCCCACACTCAAAAACTGAAGAATCGAAAATTAAATATTCATAATTAGTAGAAGCGCTTAAAACCTTATAACTTTTTTCGATATCTTCTTTTGTAAAGGCAGAAACCTGCAAATAACCTTCAATAAATTCTGGAGGTCTTTCTTCTTCCCGATCAAAAGTTAAATATAGAATGTTTTCTTTTTCTGTTTTATTTGAATAAACATCCGCAATTTCGCTCGAAAGACAAATTCTGTAAGTTTTGCCCCA
Source organism: Lachnospiraceae bacterium (assembly GCA_963651875.1). Classification (GTDB taxonomy): domain Bacteria; phylum Spirochaetota; class Spirochaetia; order Treponematales; family Treponemataceae; genus Treponema_D. The sequence goes on from CAVJSA010000023.1 coordinate 29,984, forward strand.
TTCACATTCTTTTAACTTTAGTTCAAACCATTTTGCGTCAATTTCATCTTTTGTAAGCGAGTACGAACTGACTGGAAAAACACTCACTTTATTAGCAATTCCGTCAAGATTCATTTTTTGATTAAAGTTAAAGCGAATTTTTGAATTGAGCGGCACATTCTCCACTTTTAAAATATTTTCGCCATTTTCATTTGTTTTAAATTCAGCGCAGTCTAAAAAAAGTTCTTCGTTATTATTTTCATTAAAAATCGAGCAATTTATCGTCGGAGTTTCGTATTTTTTTACAGGCGAAAGTGTTTTTATATATTTTTCTTTTAAATAATTTCTTGAACAATCCATAAGTTCTGTAGAAATTACAATTTTGTAGTCTGTATTTTTTAAAAGTTCTTCTAATGGAACAAGTTTTACAGTTTTTTGTTCATTTTCAAAAAAAGTAAAATATTCAAAAGTCGGTGTTACAGAAATTGAATTAAAAAAAGATGCTGTATCTATTGTTTTTGAAAACTGAATAACTATAGCTTTTTCTTTCAGTTCTTCATTATTTTCAAGCGTTACAGACAAAACTTCCGGGCTTGTTTTATCTATTCGTGTCGAAAACTCTTTTACAAATTTTTTAGAAAGAGAACGGTAAGCCTCGTCCTCGCAATCCGTTGTAATAGAAAAAACATAATCATAGTTTTCTTGAATTCCGTTTTCCGGAAAAAACTGCACGACTTTTCCGTTAAAATAAAAAACTCCATTAACACTCTTTAAATCCTGAGTAAGGCTAAAAGATTTTTGGGCAGAACTTTCCAAAACACTTTGAGAAAATTCAACTGTAATTTTTGAAGAATCATAATCAAAACTTTTTACTTCTAAAGCAGGAAGAAGCAGACTGCTGCACGAACTAAAAGTAAGAAAAAGCGTATTCAGTAAAATCAATAGAATTTTATTACTGCGCATAAATCTTCCTCCAGATAATTTCCGCGTCCAGTGCGAACTCCGTTTTTTCCGCCGGCAATTTTTAATTTATAAAAAAAGTTTTCTTCTTCTGTAGAAGGGCGAATCTGGCTCCAGGTAATAAAAAGCATTTTTCGTTCACTTCCCCACGAAATTTCAGTTTTTACGGGAGAACTTAAACTAAGCGGAAAAACTGCATTAAGCGATATTGAATTTTCAACGTTTGTAAAAACCTCTTCTTCGATAGTTTCTGAAAAAAGAAGCCCAAGACAAACTTCTGCAGTTTCATCTTCTGTTTTTACATAGTCCGACTCGTCTCCTTTTATTTTTATTGCAGCACCGTCCTTAAAGTTTTCTGTTGATGAGGATTCTTTAAACTCTGTTGAATCACTTTCCGTTGTTTTTAATAAAGTCTGTCCAAACTTAATGGAGCGTATTTCTAAATATTTTTGAGCACTAAAAAACGTCTTTTTTACGTCGCTAAAAAAAGTTAATCCGTTTTTATCTTTAATATTTTTCGAAACTGTCAAAATGTACTCTGTTCCGATTTCGTAATTATTCTCCGGCACAAAGATAAACTTTGTTTCGTCATCACTAAAATTAAAAAAAGTTCCAGAGAGCGCAGGCGAAAAGGAAACACTACTTTTTACAGATTCAAAATCCATTGGCTTTGAAAAAATAAAACCGACAGGCATTTTTTCTTTTAGATTTCCGTCAACTTCAAGATTCGTATACCAGGTAACTTCAGTTTCCGAAGTTAAAAATACAGAATCTTTTTCAACTTTAACCGGACAGACACAAACTAACTGTGGCTGGACAGTGTCCGTCTTTGTAAAAAAACTGCCTTCTGTTTTTCCGCTAAGAATCCAGTTGTCAAAAGATATTAGTCCGTCAATTTTCCACTCATAAAAGCTGTTTAAGTTCCAGTTTTTTTGAGGAATTACATAAAAGGTTTTAGAAAGTTCGGCCCTTTCAATTGTGTAATCGATTGAAGGTTGTATCGAAAATGAATTTTCAAATTTTTGCTTTTCTACTTCTTTAGAAAAACTAAAAATCAATTTTTCTGTCGATTCTACAAAATCATTGTCAGAACAAGAGTAAACAAGTGTAAAGTTTTCGTTGCCTTCCTCTGATTTTTCAGCAGATTCCGCTTTAGAACTGTCCGGCAGATAATAGAATTTTGATTTTTCGTTTACGCTAAAAGTGTTGCCGTTTTTCTTATAAATATAACCTTCGATCGAACATTCATAAAACTGTCCGTTGATCCAGCCATTTTCCGGTTTTACCTTTAATACCGAAGAATCTTCCCATAAGTATTCAAGTTCGCACTCAGATTTTCCGGTCTTTACAGTTACAGCATTTTGAACTTCGTATTCTTCAACCTCGCAGTTAAATTTAATTTGAATATACTCGCCACAAAAAACCGAACTTTCTGCTGCCGGAAGTAATTCTACACAATCAGAAGAAAACTCTATAAAAGAGCAGGACAGAAAACAAAAGCAAAGACAACTCAAAAAATAAACGGCCTGTAAAAAACAGAATATTTTGCAGGATCTTTTCATTTAGTCCTCCGCTTGATAAATAACCGTGCGGTTTTTACTTTTTAGTTTTTTACACGTTCCCTTATTTTTTTTAATTCTTCATTTGCTCCATCAATAGCAATAGCTTTATCAAAATATTCAATGGCTCTGTTTTTTAATCCAAGCTTTAACCACAAATCAGCAGATTCAAGATAAATTTTGCTGCCTTCACTTAAAAAATTTTCTGCCCTGCTGCACATCACGATTTTTTTATCCATAAGTCCCTGTTTTTCACAAAGAAGCGCATACTGATAATAAACACGCCAGTCAGTTCCATTAAAATTCAATTCTTCAATAATTTTTTCTTCTGCCCTGTCGTATTGACCTAAAGCAATTAAAAGTCTTATCCGCCAGATTCTAGCTTCTGTAAACTCAGGATATTTTTTTAACAGATTATTAAAAATTTTCAGGGAATCTTCATTTTGATTCATAAAAAAAAGCACTTTTGCCTTTAAAAACTGTGCCTGATAAAAATCTGGTGAACTTTTAAGGCACAGTTTTATATTCGATAAACATTCCTCAAATTTTTGCCCTGCATAACACTCAAGAGACAGTTCATAAAGCTCTTTTGCCCTTGAAGTGTCTTTGCAGGAAACAAAAATTAACGCAAGTAAAATAAAAGCTGATAGTTTTTTCACTTATTCTCCAGATATTCTCCAATGCTTAAAGAATTACCTGTAAAAAATCGGCATTTTTGCATCAGGATTTTTTTTGTGCCATTTTTTACATGCCTTGTTAAAATCCGGATAGACAGCCTTAAATCTATTTACAACATCAAGAGTTTTTACAAGATAAAAACCATAACAAGAGTTGTTCGATAGCGAAATGCTGTCTAAAATTCTATCAACTTTTTTCTGGTCTTTTTTTTCGTAATAACTTGCGCAAAGTTCTACTATTTCTTTTGCAGACAAAAATTTGCTTCTATCTTCTTCTTTTATCCAGCAAATATCACAGATTTTTTCTCTGGCAAGTTTTTCATATTCAGATTTACCCATATCAACTACAGACCCAAGATAACGTACAACCGATATATCTACGAAAGGATCATTTTTGTCCGCAACCTGTCTTACAGCCTGCGCAAGTAACCAGTAATACGACGGAAGCTCTTTAAGATTAGCATCATAAGAAGTAAGTTTTATAACATCATCCTTGTTAACAGTGCCGTTTTTGATTTTCTTTTTTAACTGAATGAAATTATATGGAATAAAATCCAGGTCGTTGTCTTCCAAAAGATTGTCTTCAAGAACTTTTTCTTCCACCGAATTTTCTGCTGGAGCATTGTCTGCCGGCGTATTGTCCTTCAAAGCCACCACTGCCAGTTCACCTTCCGCCGAAGATTTTTCTTCCAGAGCAAGTTCTGCAGAAGCTGTTTCTTCCTGAACTTTTTTCTGTTCACCGACAAACTCTTCTTTTCCAGATAAACTCTCAAAAAGATCCATAACAGCGTTTAGTGCAGTTATCTTTTCTTCATTATTTTCTGAGACCGCCAGCGCATGCATTTTTTTTAGATTTTCACGGAATACTTCATTCCTTGAACTGTCATAGCAGGCGGTAAACTCATGAACAAGAACAGCACTATAAAGAGCCTTCATGTAGTTTCCACCTTTTTCATAAACCTGAGACGCCCAGAATAAAATTTTTGGAGTATATGCATGCTTTTCAAAAAAAACATCCAGCAGATTACAGGCTTTATCAAAGTCTTCATAAAAAACAGCAAGTTGAGTAAACATGGTTAAACAAGGGCCGTCTGCTTTTTCTGGATACTTTTCGTACATAAAATTAAAAAGTTCGTAAGCTTCTTCCGCGTTTTTCAGTTCGGCAGCAATATAGGCCTTTAAATATCCAAACTGTTCACCTTCGTTTTCGACAGCAAAAGCTTTGTCCGCATATTCCTTTGCTTTCTGGAGGTCTTCTTTACTTTCGTAATAAAATCTTCCATACGTGTAATAAAGCTGAGCCACATAAAAAGGATCTGGCGGAGACTTAGCTTTGTTTATAAGTTTTTCGCCGTCTTTAAGATACTCTTCTGCCTTGTCATAATTTTTCTCTAACACATAATACAGGGCAAGGTCAGATTTTGGAGCAAGTTCTTTAGAATGATTGTCTTCATACTCAAGCGTTTTCTGTATGAGTTCGCTTTTAGACTTTGCATTCTGCTTTATCTGTGAATACTCATCATCAGCTGCCCAGAAAGGTACTGCAAATGCACACAGCAAAAGTACCAGACCAATTTTCTTTTTCATAAATCCTCCTAAAACTGTCAAAAAAAACAACTTACAAAAATCTGCAAACAGTCTTAAATGGCAGTTTTAATAAAAATATAACATCGTGTTATATAAACACATTCTGGACTATTACACGCAATACCTTTCAAAACAAGGCTAAACACACCGTTTTGCTTCAATTTGCAGTTATCTTTGGATAAAAATAAACTGCAAACTGAAAATCTTACATATTTTTCTCCAGAATCTCTATTCACGCTCAAGCAAAAAATCATGCTCAAGCAAAAAACTGCTTTAATACTGTATTTTTATTTTTTATAAACTTCCGTTAAATTTTGTGTTCCTGGAGTTGCAGAAGTTACAACTGCCCAATCGTCTTTACAAGCTTTTATTACGGTGTCTTCTGTAATTGAATCAGCAGGATTTGCTTCGATTATTTTGTCAATATTCAAACGGTTTAATGTTCTTAAAAGCGTAATATTGTCAGAACAGGCGGCATAAGTTACATCGCTTCCATCTTCCCAAACTCCACCAGCAAAGGCTGCTGCCGCAAGGTTTGTCTGTTCCTTGTAATACCACTTTTCTTTTCCCGAAGCACAAAACAAGACAGCGTCAATAATCGTGTTTCTTCCAGAATCCCTTAAAATAATTACATCGTTATCGCCGATTGCCGATTCTGTATTTTCAATCCACAGATCGCGGGAGGCAGAACTGTCAGTGGCAGTACTCAAAGTTAAATCACTGCCAGTTTCGCTTATGCAAAGTCCGTCTTTTACAGTTCTGTAATGAACTACGATATATTCTCCGGTACAGACTTCCATATCCGGGAATACATATTTTTTGTCTTCGCCGTCACTTCCGCTTACAACTTCAAGACCTAAAGTGTTTCCGCCCTTAAGTACATAAAATTCAACATATTCAGCCTTTTTAATTTCTCCACCACTACTAGAATGAGTTGACCGCACTTCTGAAAGCAAAAGCCTGGCAGGAGATTCATTTATTCCACTAAACGGAAGCTTAAAAGTGAGCTGATTTCCACCATCATCTTTTAATGAACCGCTCAAGGTATAGTTAATTCCACGCTTAGCCGGCTCTTTTAAAGTAAAATTTACCTGGCTTGAATCCTGAGAATATTGATGCGCCGTATTTTCTTCAAAGTAACTTCCGTCTTCTGCTTCAACCTGAACTTTTTCAATTTCAATTTTCTGAGAACAGATTAAAACGAGATTTGAATTATCCTCTGCATAAAACGAAAGAATTTCAGGAGGCTGAGTTTCCACAGTTACAAGTTCAACACCTTCTTCGGACATTCGACACGAAAGAGGCATTGCAGCAGTAAAAATTACAACAGAGCACAGCGTAAGCGTCATAAAAAATGCGCGTAAGATTTTTTTAAGTTCCATAGTTTTCCTCAAAAATCAAAGATGCAAAAAACACAACGTGTTTGACTCCCGTTAAGCGCGCCACAGGAATATTTTGCCTTCACTATATAAATGGCGCTGTTTGTGCATTTTTACACATTTTTTTTGAAAGATTTTTTATTTTTTTTTGATTTTTTGGGCGTATGGGTGCAAGCCCCCACCGGGCTTTTCGAGGTTCCGCGTCAAGGCGCTCCATTCTGCTGACATTTTTTTACAGTAAAATGTTCATTTGTTTGACATTTGCGCCAGGAACAGCACACAAAGTCAGCTGCTCAAAGATGTCAGCAGAACACCTTCGGTGCCCCTGCAATCCCTTACGCACAGCATAGACTGTGCACATTTTTGTCTGGACAAAAAAAAATCGCCCGGAGGCGATTTTTAATTTTTATAAATATTACAGATGAATTGTTTCTACCATGTAGCGGATACAGGTTCC
>CAVJSA010000024.1:0-36119 GCA_963651875.1 Lachnospiraceae bacterium
AAATCCTGATTAGAAGAATCAGAAAATCGTAAAATATGCAGAATTACATGAAAAAAGGCTGTCTTGTCTAAAGTTTTAAAACTTACAAGACAGCCCCATCTTCTCCTTTTAGTAGATTGTCGGGTCAAGCCCGACAATGACAATTTTGGTAAGATTTCTGTTCAACACACCGGCAATGACCGGCTTAACTAAATTCGCATACGACAGCCCTGCAATGACCGTTTTGACAAACCTGCCGTACAACCACACGGCACGACAAGCCGTCTCGCCTGCTATTTACCGAAAACAGAATCGAGCCAGTCAAAGGCTGACTTTTGCTGAGCAGCCGGAAACTCGTGTTCCATGCCGGCAACAAGTTCAGTCTTTAATTTGTCTTCTGCGCCGTTTGCAGCCCAGATTTTATGAACTTTTTCGTAAGCTTCGAGAGTACCGGCTTCTGGATTTACTCCATCATACTGACCACCAATAAAATACATTGGTTTTGGAGCAGCAAGACCAGCAACATCAGGATAATCTAAAAATTTTGCAATCGTCGGATGCAGCATAGAAAAAGCAGAATTTCCCTTTAACTGACCGTCATTCGGAATAATATGACCTTTCATAGTTCCAAACCAGCAGACAGAAATTCCTGTCGTAATGTCGTCGCTCAAAGCAGCCAATTGCCATGAACGGAAACCGCCCATACTAAAACCAACACAGGCAACGCGAGTTTTATCTACCTGCGGAAGGCTTGCAAGAAATCTGGCAGCACGACAGTCTTCCTGCGCAATAATTCCTGCAAAACTTGTGCCCATATTAAAAAGATTTGAACCAAGCGACTGCTGACTTTCTGTCGCAAAACCAGGAACAGAGCGATCTCCCCAGCCAAGAGCGTCAAAACTCAAAACAACATAACCTCTCTTAGCAAGTTCGTCACCCGGATAAAGTTTAGAAAAATATCTCGAAGACCAGTTTTCAGTATTCTTTAATTTTGCAGCATCAGCTTCCGTCTTTCCAAAAGGCTTTACCATTTTTTCTTTGCCGATCGCAAAATTTGAACCATGGTCGTGCAGCATAAGTGCAGCTGGGAAAGTCTGTCCTTTTTTTCCTTTAGGAACAAGCAGATAAGCAAGAACACGACTATCCTGCGAAATATTAAAAACAACTTTCTGAGCCGTGTAACCGTCACGCTTTTCTGAATCAATTACAACCATGTCAAAAGGAGTGTTGTCTTCTTCCTGAATAATAAGTTCGCGTGCTTTTTCTAAGCCTTCTTTTTTCCATTGAGCAACGTCAACGCCGTCTTTATAGCCCATTTTAAAATTCCAGCGAGCCTTTATATTTTCATAAAAAGTTGGAAGACAGCGGCTTGTCGCATTAATTTCCTGAGTTACGTATTCTTTGCTCGCTTCTGCGGACAAAGTTGCGGTGCTTAATGTCACAAATAAAGCAGTTGTTAATAAAATTGATTTTTTTAGTATTTTTTTCATAAAAACCTCCAAAATAAAACTCTCCTGCTCTCAAGAAAAATCCTAATTCCACAAGTTTTATAAAAATATATAAAATCTGCTAAAAGAATATATAAAATTTTTATCTTTGTCTGATTTTTTTATCGGGCGTTCCGGCACGCTAAAGCGCGCCGTCGGGTCTTGCGGGCGCCCCTACGGTTGGTCCTTCGCCAAAGGCTACGGACGCGCTGCGCGCCCCTCCAGCCCCTAACGCTTTGCCCGACAGTTTTTTATTTTTTTACGCCGATTTTCTGTCCGTAACAAATCTTGTATTCTCTTCCGGTCTGTGTAATTTTACAGATTTGTTCATCAAGCAGAATTTTATTTTTTTCAAAAAGTAAGACAATCGTAGAACCATGCAGGTCAAAATATCCTTTTTCTTCACCCTTTTTAAAATCATAGTTTTCGTGGTGATTTTTTATTCCGCCAACGCTAAAAGCCCCGACTTCAATCTGGGCAACGTCTCCAAAATTCTGAGTACGCAGGATTGTCCAGCTGCGTCTGTTTTTTGTGTAAACCTTAAAAGTCCTGCAGCAAACCGGCTGAACCGAATAAAGTTTGCCTTCTAAAAAATGGTTTTCTTCAATTCTCCCGGAATCAATATAACAATAGCGGTGATAGTCAGTTGCAGCCAGACGAAAAACAAGGCAGTCTCCACCGGCAAAGCGTGCAGAAAATTCATCAGTTTCAAAAAAATCTTTAAGAGAATATTCAAAACCTTTTATCTTAAAAGTAGAATTTTCTTCAATTTTATAAACGCTCAATGCACTATCGGCAGGCGCAATCAAATGCAAAATATCGCTGTCGCACTTTCTTGTATTGTCAATGCGGGTAAAAAAATCATTAAAAGACTTAAAGCGCCTGCCCTTAAAAGCAGACATATCAATTTTATTCTCTTTTACAAATGTCGGAATATACAAAGCGCTCAACGGACAACGCAAAAAAGCTCCCATCAGCTTTGGAATTTTAAGCGCAAGGCTTAATTCATATAAAGCCCGCCCAAAAGGAGAGCTGCACAAAAAAACAACGCTTTTGCTGTTGCCAGGTTCGTTACCGTATAAATCAATCATGCTCATAGGCGTAATTTTAGGTTATCTGTAAAAAATCGTCTATGAGATTAACTCCCCCGATTGTCAGCGCGACTTTTGCTCTCATCGTGCATATTTTTTTTCGTTTCATTATAATCGTTTCTCAAATATGGAACGTACTATGGAAAATCTGATTTCTCTTAACAATGTTCGCGTACAGGATTTGCACGGAACAAAGCTCGAAAAAATAAACTGGCAAATGCTTCCCGGTCAGGCCTGGCTTGTAATCGGTCCAAACGGAGGCGGCAAAGCCGATTTTTTACAGGCACTCGCCGGCGAAAAACAATTTATCGACAACGAAACAAATAAAACAGTTCACACAGTCTTTGAAAATTCAACCGAAACCGTTTCTCTTGAACGCGCAGCCCGATTAATCCAGGAAGAACGCGACTTAGACGAAACCGACTACATGAACCGCGTAGACACCGGCAGAACAGGACGCCGTTTTATCTGCGAAGTTCTCGGCGGGCCAGACGCAAAACACCGCCAGCTTCCTCTGCCACCAATTGCAGACCGCTTAGAAACCTTACCAGAAGTAAAACTCTGTGGCGTAGAAAAAATCCTTGATCGTGGCTTAAAGTTTATGTCCACTGGCGAAATCCGCCGCACACTTTTATGCCGCGCCCTTCTTTCTGCAAAAAAACTTTTAATCCTGAGCGACCCTTTTGCAGGTCTCGACGCACAAAGCCGCGCAATTCTCCTTGAATTCTTCCAGACAATGGTCGGCAGACAAAACGCAGGCACTAGTGCCTACAACGAAACTTCAATAATAATGGCAATGGAACGCTACCACGAAATTCCACAGACAATAACAAATGTCCTAGAGTTTTCAAATGCTCAGATTTCTTTCTGCGGAACAAAGGCCGACTACGAAACCTTAATCGCACAGCGCAACGCAAAAAAACAGGAAACCTTAACTGCCCAAAAAGAAGAATTCTTAAACCAGCTTAAAGAAGCTCAGTCTTCTATCGTAAGTTCAAACCAGACGAATAAAAACGAACAAAACGACGCTTCTTTAGCAGATACTTCTATAACCGACAGCACTCCACTTCCGCAAAAATCCCTCGTTTATATGAACAGTGTAAACGTCGGCTGGGACGGACACCAGGTTTTAAAAGATTTTAACTGGGCAGTTTTACCGGGCGAACACTGGTTTATCCGCGGTCCAAACGGTTCCGGCAAAACAACCTTACTCGAACTCATTACAGGCGACAACAAGCAGGTTTTCTGCAACGACGTCTGGTTATTTGGCAATAAAAGAGGTTCGGGAGAATCTATCTGGGACATAAAGAAAAACTTAGGAATTGTAAGTTACCGTCTCCACGTTGAATACCGCATGGTCGGAGGAACAGAACTCGAAAACGTAATAATTTCGGGCTTTCATGACTCAATCGGGCTTTACGAAAAAAAAACAGACACAGAAATCAGCGCAGCAAAAAAATGGCTCAAGCTTGCAGGATTTGAAGGCCGCGAACACGAATCTTTCGGCAATTTAAGTTACGGCGAACAGCGTGCAATTTTAATTATCCGGGCAGCCGTAAAATCGCCAAAACTTATGATTCTCGACGAGCCTTGCCATGGTTTAGACGAACAGTATCGTCAGAAAATTCTTGACCTTCTCGAAAAAGTTGCAGAATCAGGAACAACGACATTGCTGCACGTAACCCACGATCCAACCGAAGTTCTTGCAGCAGAAAACCACATTCTTGAACTTTGCCCGACCGAGGAGCCAATGTATAAAATTATTATAAAAGATTAGGGCGTTACGGCGCGCAAGCACGCCGTCGGGCTATCCAGGATTCCGGCATTCGCCTTCAATGTTTACTGCCAGCCTTCGTCTGTCAGTAAACATCGCCTTCGGCGTCCTTCCTATCCCTAACGCAAGGATTCAGTTTTTATGCGACATCCTGTCGCTCCACAAATTGCTGTGCAATTTGTGCGGTGAACAGTCTTTGTGTGCCGTCCGTAGCACAGAAAACAGACGAATGCGCAACTGAGTACATAAAAAAAGCCGGCTTGAAAAGTTCAAACCGGCTTTCTTTTTCTCAAAAATCTAAAAAATTAGAACAAATGAGCAATAAAACTTACGAGTTTTCCGATTGGGTCAAAGTCCAAAAGGAGAATGTCGAATGCGTAGAATACAAAAAATCCTACAACAGTAATCAATGCAAGTGAACCAATGCCCAAAAGTCCTTCAAGTACAGGGCTAAGTGATTTTTTATTTTCAGTTGTTCCAGCCATAATGCGCTCCTAAACGTTTTAGAGTAAGAATATAATATCTTTTTACGGCGTAAACGGTCAAGTGAACAAAACCGTCAATCTTTTGCAAAAATAAAGGCAAATCCCCTCCCGCAGAAAATAAAGGTAATTTTCAAAATATAAAAATAAATATATTATCAATTCCATTATACTTCCGTAGCGGATCTTTTTTTGGGAGGAACTTTTATGCTCTTTACACCTGTAGAAATTCAGGAAACAGTAAATATGTTCATGCAGCAAAAGCTCGATGTGCGCTGCATTACTATGGGAATTTCGCTTTTAGACTGCGCAGATTCAGACGCTAAAACAGCAAATCAGAAAATCTACGACAAAATCATGAAAAAAGCCGGCAATCTTGTAAAAGTCGGCCAGGATATTGAAAAAGAATTCGGCGTTCCAATCATCAACAAGCGCATTTCTGTAACTCCAATCGCTCTCGTTGCAGGAGCAAGCAATGCAAAATCTTATGTTGAATACTGCCGCACCCTCGACAAATGCGCAAAAGAACTCGGAATCAACTTTATCGGCGGTTTTTCTGCCCTTGTTCCAAAAGGAATAACTCCAGCCGACAGAATTTTAATTGACTCCATTCCAGAAGCCTTAGCAACAACAGACTATGTATGCTCTTCTGTAAACTGCGGTTCAACAAAATCCGGAATCAACATGAACGCCGTAAAACTCATGGGCGAAATAATCAAAAAAACGGCGGAAGAAAGCAGGGACTGCGCGGTAAACGGTTGTTCAAAGCTTGTTGTTTTCTGCAATGCCCCGGAAGACAATCCGTTTATGGCAGGAGCTTTCCATGGTCCAGGCGAAGGAGACGCTGTTATAAATGTCGGAGTTTCCGGTCCTGGAGTAATTCTTGCAGCGGCAAAAGACTATAAAGGCAGACCAATCAACGAGCTTGCAGAAGGAATCAAAAAGATGGCGTTTAAGATTACGCGCTTAGGTCAGCTCGTTGGAACAGAAGCCGCAAAACGTCTTGGCGTTGATTTTGGAATTCTCGACCTTTCTCTTGCCCCGACTCCGGAAGTCGGCGACTCGGTTGCACGCATTCTTGAAGAAATCGGTCTTGAAGGAGCCGGCTGCCCTGGAACAACTGCGGCACTCGCAATGCTCACCGACATGGTAAAAAAAGGCGGCGTAATGGCTTCGACAAACGTAGGCGGACTTTCAGGCGCGTTTATTCCTGTTTCGGAAGACGAAGGAATGATTAACGCCGTAAAACAGGGTTCAATCTGTCTGGAAAAACTTGAGGCAATGACAACAGTCTGCTCGGTAGGACTTGATATGATAGCAATTCCAGGCGACACCCCGGCAACGACAATCAGCGGAATCATGGCCGACGAATTTGCAATCGGAATGGTAAATGCAAAAACAACAGCAGTACGCTTAATTCCAGCCCCGGGCAAAAAAGCAGGCGACTGGGTAGAATTCGGCGGACTTTTGGGCGGCTGCCCTGTAATGCCGGTAAGCAAATTCGGCTGCGCAGAGTTCATAAACCGCGGCGGAAGAATCCCGGCCCCGATCCATTCGTTCAGAAACTAGAAGAGATTGTCGGGTCAAGGTGAGACAATGACAGACTTAATTTCTGTGTCATTCCCGACTTAATTTCCATGTCATTCCCGCGCTTGACGCGGGAATCCCTTTTTAACAATAGATTGTCGGGTCAAGGTGAGACAATGACAGTATGTAATTAGATTGATGGGTCAAGATGAGAAAATGGAGAACTGCGCCGAAATAGAAATGCCAAACGCGTAATGACACCCCCTTTACAAAAAAAGGGCATCCTCCAGCAAAACTGCTTTCGGATGCCCTTGTGCTTTCAGAGTATACCTGTTAAGCGCAAAAATTAGTAATTTGTTGCTTCAACCTGGAAGAAGCTCTGTGGGTGAGCACAAACCGGGCAAACGGCTGGAGCTTTTTTACCTACAACAATGTGTCCACAGTTTGCACACTGCCAGATTGCGTCTCCGTCCTTGCTGAATACGAGTTCCTTGTTTACGTTGTCCAAAAGTTTTAAATAGCGTTCTTCGTGGTGCTTTTCGATTGCGCCAACCATTTCAAAAAGTTTTGCAATACGTGGGAATCCTTCTTCTGCAGCAGTTTTTGCAAAAGATTCGTACATGTCTGTCCATTCGTAGTTTTCGCCTTCTGCAGCAGCCTTTAAATTTTCTGCAGTAGAAGGAATATCGCCGTCATGAAGAAGTTTGAACCAGATTTTTGCATGTTCTTTTTCGTTGCGTGCAGTTTCTTCAAAAATATCTGCAATCTGTTCATAGCCTTCTTTGCGAGCCTTGCTTGCAAAATAAGTGTACTTGTTTCTTGCCTGAGATTCGCCGGCAAAAGCTGCCTGTAAGTTTTTTTCTGTCTGTGTTCCCTTAATGTTTTCCATTTTGACTGTTTCTCCTGTTTTTATGGATTTTTCTCCGAAAGATTTGTTAGTTTTTTTTGCATTGAGGACAAAAACCTGTAAAAATTAAGTTATGCCCTTTTACGCAAAAACCCTGCATCTCCATTTCTCGAGCTGCCTTATCCATTTCTAAAGTAACACTCCGCGGAACATCGTACATTTTTCCACATTGTTCACAATGAAAGTGATAATGACACTCGAGCGTGCTGTCGTAATGATCAGCACCATCTGGTACAACGATTTTTAAGATTGCGCCGCTCTCTGCAAGAAAATTTAAGTTTCTGTAAACCGTTCCCCGGCTGATGTGTGGATTTTCTGCTCTGGCAAGCTCGTAAATTTCATCAGCGGTCGGATGCGAAAAATTATTCTGCATGAGTTTTGCAACTAAATCGCGTTGTTTTGTATTTCGTACCGTCATCTTGAGAACATAATAACACAGTTAAATAAAATGTAAATAGTAATAAGTCCTAATAGCAGTATTTTATTAAAAAAACTTGTCGCACAGTCCTACCTTGAATGCAAGAATCAGCATAGACCAAATGTTGCAATTTTATGGGCACTTGCTGCTTTTATTATGACTCGAGGTCAAAAGAATCTGCAAATCTCAAAGAAATAGAAGCTGTGCTGAATAACTAAAAATTGACAACGGCTCAGGGATAGTAGTGGCGCCACAGGCGTAAAAAACGGTTTGCCGTTTTTTATGGAGCGAACAGCGTAACCACGAATAGCCCGACCCGCCACTTTTGTGGCGGGGGAGCCCCATATTCCAAAAAAAATAAATTTATTTTCAGAAATTTTGTTTGATTGCCGATATTAAAACTGAATACCATTTTATTGGTCGCCACTTAATTTTTTATGAGGGACAAATATGAAAACAATCGGAATTAAACTTGCAGACGGTTCTTTTTACCCTATTCTTGAAGAAGGAACTGCTAAATCTTACCAGCTTGATTTAACGACCGTAAAAGATGGCCAGACTAAAGTTCAGATTGATTTGTACCGCTCAGAATCTGGCACAATGGAAGACGCTCAGTACGTTGACACTCTCGAAGTTTCTAATCTTATTCCACACCCTAATGGCGAAGCTGAACTGCATCTTTCGCTTGCCCTTAACGAAAATAACGAACTCGACGCAAAGGTTGTTGACGAAGAAACTGGCAAACAAAGCGAAACCAGCGTTACCCTCGTAAGCCGCACGCTTGCAGAACGCGCAGAGCCGACCAATTTTGAACTTTCGGATTCCCCGGAAAAAGAAGAAAATACAGAAACCTTAACTCAAGACTTTTTGACAGAACCACAGGACATTTTTTCCGCTCCAGAAGAACAGACCATTGAAGAGCCAGTCGTTAAGGAACCTGATTTTTCGGACGATTTTACGGGCGAGGCTGTTGACCTTGCCGATTTTGATTTTAGTGCTGATGAAGGTGAAGAAAATTTAATAACCGCTCCTCAGACTGCCGAAGACGCAGAAGATGTGCCTTTTAGTTTTGACAGCGAAATTGCAAAACAGGATGCAGAAGAGGTTGAAGCAGAGACTGTTGAAGAAGGTGCAATTCCGACAGAAACAGTAGAAGCAGAACCGGAATCTGTGGCAGATTTTGCAGCAGAAACAGTTGCGGACGAACCGGTTTTCTCGACAAACGAACAGACAGACAACTTTAACGCCGAAACAATAGCCGACACTCTCGAAGAACCTCAGGACTCTCCACTCCCTCAGATTGACGACGAGATGTTTAATACTTCAAGCTTTACGAGCGAAGCCGACGAAACTGACGGCATTGTTTATAAGACCGGAGCAGAAAGTTCAGTGGCGACAGAACCGGCAGACTTTACAGACGACGTAACTGCCACAACAGACTTTTCAGAAACAACAGAGCCGACCGGCACAGAAGACGTTCTGGACACAGCAGATGTGGCAGACACACCAGGCGAAGATTATTCTGACGAGTTTCTTGCTAACGAAGCTTTTGAACTTCCGGACTTTGACAACCTGGACTCTACTTCTACAGAGACAGACGAACCAAAAACAGAAGGCTTGACCGGATATTTTGATGACCCGGCATTTAAAGATGATCCTGTTTTTAACGAACCGGATTTAAATACTTCTTCGAGCCCGGCAATGGATTTTTCTGATCTTTACGACCAGGAAACTCTCGACGGCAAAAGTACAGTTTACGAAGACGAAGAGAATGAAGAGAAAAAGACTCACGTTCCGATGATTGTCTGCATAATCTGCGCAATTATCTGTGTAATTGCAACTGTTCTTGTTCTTTTTGTCGTTCCGTCAAAATACAATTTAATTAAAGGACGCAATACTTCTGCAAACGAAGTTGAAGATAAAGTAATTGAATCCCCGGCAGAAGTTCCTGCTCAAGAAGAAGAGACACAAACTCAGTCGACGTTAGAAATCCAGATTGAAGAAGAACCACCACTTCCATCAGAAGTTGAAGAAACAGCTCCTCAGGCAGTTGAAGACCAGATTGTCGTAGCTCCAGAGCCAGAAGTTGTTGTTCCGGCAGTGCCTCCAGTTGCAGAAACTCAAAAAGCAAAGGATGTAAAATACAGAATCCGCTGGGGCGACACTCTTTGGGACATTGCCGACGCTTACTATAAAAATCCGTGGCGCTACCCAAAAATTGCCAGATACAATAAAATTAAAAATCCAGACAAGATAATTGCAGGAACAGATATTTTTATTCCTGTTGAATAATCGATTTTGAATTTTTATAAATAACCTGGGCAGAACTGGCGCAAGGCATTGTCAGAAAATGGCAATATGTCGCGTACCACTGACGGGCTTGACGTGGCATTCTGTCATTGCTGGCAGATTTCAGTCATTATTGACCGACTTCTGTCATTATCGGCTGATTTTTGTCATTGCTGGCTGACTTCTGTCATTATCGGGCTTGACCCGATAATCTATTGAACGAAAAGATTCCCTGGTCAAGACAGAGCTGACAGATGTTTCACCCTAGAACTAACAGTGAACTTAACCTGGGGCAGACAACAGCAGTATCAAACTTGGAAATGACAGCAGAACCAGGTTGAAAGGACAAACTGCCGCGTGTCGTTGTCAGGCTTGACGTGGTGTTTTGTCATCGTCGGACTGACTTCTGTCATTGCTGGCGGATTCCTGTCTTTGGCAGGTTGCTTCTGTCATTATCGGGCTTGACCCGATAATCTATTGGACGAAGAGATTCCCTGGTCAAGCCAGGGAATGACAGTAAAATCAAGACAGAGCTGACAGAAAAATCAAGTGTGGGAATGACAGTTTTTCGTGTGCAGAAATGACAAAAAAAATCAAGCCTGTGCTGACAGAAAAATCAAACTTGGAAATGACAGCAGAACCAGGTTGAAAGGACAAACTGCCGCGTGTCGTTGTTAGGCTTGACGTGGTGTTTTGTCATCGTCGGACTGATTTCTGTCAATGGCAGAACTGACTTCTGTCATTATCGGGCTTGACCCGATAATCTTGCCCAACATTTTTTATAAATTATGGACTAACAAATTGAAAGATTTTAAATTCCAAAGCCATCGGTCGTTTCTGATGGCTTTTTTATGTTTAATGCTTTTTTCTTCGTGTGCGGAAAGTAAAAATTCACTTAAGGCGCAGTTTAAGAACGATGATTCTTACTTTATGGGCTTAAAGGCACTCGAACAAAATGAACAAAAAACCGCAATCCGCCTTTTTTCTAAAAGTGCAAAAAATTCAAATCCAAAAATCGCCCGGCTTGCAGCAGAAAAACTTACAACCCTCGGCAACGTAAGCGAACGAAATCATGCAGCCAAAATTCTCGCAAAAAAATATGGAGACGAAAACGCACTTTTAACAGCGTCGGAAGTTTTTTATTCGCAGGGAGAATTTTCTAAAATAATCGCACTTACAAATCAAATTTCTTTAACGACTTCTCCAAACAGACTTATTTTTTTACGTTTGAAAAGCCTTTTAAAACGCAACGATGAACGACTAAAAGATGAATTATTCACCTGGTTTACGACACGTTCAATTACAGAAAACCACGAATCTTTTTATTCTGAATATTTAAAATCGCTCAACCCAGTCGAAAATAATTTAAATTCTTCAAAAACAACGGAACTTCCAGCGGATATTCAAATTATGAACTATCGCATTCTCGTTTTTAAAAAGAATTACCGAACTGCATTCAACGAAACAAAAAATATTCTCGATCTTTATAAAAATCAGAACGTAAATCCGCATTACCAGCTTTTAAGCGACATTGGCAAAGCCGCCCTGTACGGCACAGACGATTTTACAAAAACTGCCCGCGATTTTGAAAACCTTGCAAATTCTTATGTTCTTGACGCTAGAAAAATTCAATCTGAAGAAAAAGCCCAAAAAGTTTACGAACTTGCCTACTGCGCTTATTTTTATGCAGCCCGACTTTACGACAGAGCCGGACGATTTCAGAACAAGGTTGTTCAGCGTTTTAAATCTGCGCTCGACTGCACTAAAGACACAGAACGTTTTGACAACGCACTCTGGTATCTTTTGAATATGCAGCTGAGAATGTCCACCGACGACATAATTGTTACGCTAAAAAAATATTCATCAAAAATAAGCAATAGAGAATGGTTTAACGATTTTTTTGACAATTTTTCTGTTTTGCTTTTGAGTCACGAAAAATGGCAGGATTTTTATGATGTGTGGAAGTTAATCGATTCCAGCGCATCAGAATCAACCGCCTGCAAATTTGCATATATTTCAGGAAGGATTCTCGAAGAAGGTTACGGCGAAACGAACGGAAAACCAAAAACAAAAGAAGCTGTAGAAGCTTTTTCGCGCGTTTTAAGCGGAAACGCAGACACATATTACAAAGTCTGTGCTCTCGAAAGATTGAATATCGTTGACCCGACGTACGTAAAAGACGTTTTGTGTTCCGGCGGACAAGAAAAAACAGTTACAGAAGACGAAAATGCCCGGATTTTACTTACAGGCTACGCCGCTTACGGATTTCCGCAGTTAATTTATGAGCAATGGCTCAAAGACCGCAAAAACCTTTCCATGCAGACAAATATTCAGGTTTGCAGGTTTTTAAATGATTGCGGAAATTTTGACAATAAATATTCTGTGCAGAGTCTGCGCGTTGCTTCGAGAACAAAAACAATGTGGTCTGGAAAAATTCCTTATGAATTACTTGAATTGAATTTTCCGAGATTTTATTCAAATTTTGTTCAAAAAGCCTGCAAAGAAAACAACCTTAAAGAATCTCTTTTGTACGCTTTAATCCGAAGCGAAAGTTTTTTTGACGCAAAAGCAGGAAGTTCAGCGGGAGCAAAAGGTTTAACCCAGCTTATGAGCGCCACAGCAAACGACGAAGCAAGAAAACTAAAATTGCGCTCAGACTTTGATATTTTTGATCCAGAAACAAACATTACGCTCGGAAGCCACTATTACGCAAGCTTAATCGAACGCACAGAAGGCAAATCTGAATTACTCGCCCTGTTTGCATACAATGCCGGCTTAACAAATGTAAGACGGTGGAAGCGCCCGACAAAGATGAGCATGGACATTTATTTAGAAACTCTGCCTTTCCAGGAAACAAGGGAATACGGAAGAAAACTCGTAGGCGCCAGTGCAATGTACGCATTTTTGTACGAAGGAATAACTCCTGCCGAAACAGTCCGCTCTCTAATGCAAATAAGTTCGCGTTAGGCGCGTCTAAAAGTTCACCACGCACACAAAAGTTTACCTTTTTTTGCATATAAACTTTCAATTCACTATAATTTTAAGATAAATTGAGGTTAAAAATGCAAAATCCATTAGCTGCGCTATTACCTGCGCAAATGCACTTTCAGAGTCTGCAGGGCGGACAGATTGTTTTTCTGCTCGGACTCATGATTTTTTTTGGTTCTTTTGGTGGAAGACTTTTTCAAAAACTAAAAATTCCACAGGTTGTAGGCTACATCGTAATCGGAATTATCATTGGTTCTTCGGGATTTAAGGTTTTAGGAGACAAGCTCATTGCAGCTCTCGACCCGATCAGCACAATTGCCCTTTCTTTAATCGGTTTTCTTGTTGGTGCAGAGCTTAAAATCAGCGTAATAAAAAAATACGGAAAGCAGTTTGTAGGAATTCTACTTGGCGAAACTACAGTTCCGTTCGTTATTGTTGCGCTTCTCGTTGGAACAGCAACTTTTTTAATTACAGGCAACGCAGCTTACGCTCTAAGCCTTGGACTTTTGCTCGGCGCAATCTGTACAGCAACCGCTCCGGCTGCAACCACAGACGTTTTAAAAGAATACAGAACTAAAGGCCCTGTAACCACAACAACCCTCGGAATCGTTGCCATGGACGACGCCTTTGCTCTCGTTGCCTACACTGTTGCAACTGCAATTGCTTCTCCATTGCTCGAAGGACGCTCTGTTCCTGTTCTTGCCCAGCTTGGTTCAATCGCCTACGAAATTGCAGGGTCTATCCTGATTGGTCTTGCAATAGGATTCATTCTTACAAAAATAATTACAGGAATGATGAGCGACGACGGTCGCGTCTTAGGTTTTAGTTTAGGCGCACTCTTTTTGTCTACGGGAATCTGTTCTCTCGCTGTAATTAAGGCTGGCCCGGTTGATTTAAAGTTTGACCACATAATGGCAGCCATGACGATTGGTTTTTACATTACGAATTTTTCACTTCCTAAAGTAAAAAATATGTTCAAGCTTGTGGACAAATACACACCGCCAATCTACGTACTCTTTTTTGTTACGGTTGGAGCAAAACTCAATGTATGGCAGTTAAAGCCGCTTTTTATTTTAATTGCCCTTCTTTACATTGGCGGACGCACACTCGGCAAAACAATTGGTTCACGCATTGGGGCTCACTTAACAAAAGCTCCGGAGACAGTGCGCAAATATCTGCCTTACTGTCTTTTAAGCCAGGCAGGAGTTGCAATCGGTTTGAGTACATCTGCCGGAAGAGACTTTGCCGACACGATTGGCGGCGAAATAATGCTTATAATCACAGCAACAACGTTTATTGTTCAGATTATCGGACCAATTTGTGTACGCTACGGAGTTTCTAAAGCTGGCGAAGTAGGCTTGGACATAACTGTAGAAGATTTAATGAAAACAACCTTTGTAAAAGATGTCGAAGTTGAAGGCGAAAAAATCTGTTCACTTTCAAGCTACGCAGTCGTAAACGAAACAGACATGGTTGGCGACATAATCGACTCATTCAGCCATCACTCAAACATGAACTACGCAGTACGAGGCTCCGACGGCAAAATTGCCGGACAGATCAGTCTTGAACACTTAAAAGAAGCAATGCAAATCGGCGAAATGGGCAATTACATGGTTTCGATGGACATTATGGACAAGGCTGTTCACACATGCACGCCAGAAACCCCTCTCCCAGATACTTACAAAATTTTTGATGACTACGACACAGACGCAATCTGCATTGTAGACAGTGAAAATAAACCTCTCGGAGTTTTGGAAAAAGCAACCGTTGACCATTATCTGCACAAGCGCATTCTTGAACTGGAACACAAGCTTTCAAAAATGGCATAACTTTTTACGGTGGCTTACGGCACAGCCTAATATTGCTGTGCCACGCCCCTGTGTCATTTCCACGGCTAGACCGGAAACTCTTGCCCTGCCGGTCATTTCCAAGTACAACTCTGTGTCTTTACCACGTACAACTCTGTATCTTTAGCGCGTAGAACTTTGTGTCATTATCGGGCTCGACCCGATAATCTCAAGATTCCCCCTTCCCGTGCGGGAACGCCAATTCAACTCCAACCGTGGACAAAGGCAACCTCCCCCCAAATCGCCCCACAATCAAAAATAATTCTATTTTTGTCTTTTTGGACACTTCCTTCATTTTTTTATATAATCAGATAAAAATTCCTTATTCTTCTTAGAGGACGACAAATGAAAATTCAAAAAAATACAATGGTAAAAATCCATTACACACTCAAAGACGATGACGGCAATGTTATCGATTCTTCAAGCGGCAAAGAAGCCCTCGAATATCTCCACGGAGTTGGAATGCTCATTCCAGGAATGGAAAGAGAACTCGAAGGTCACGAAAAAGGCGACAAGTTTTCTACAGTAATTGCACCAAAAGACGGTTACGGCGAATACCGCCAGGAATACGTAGTAGAAGTTCCACGCGACCGCTTTGACGTAAACACAGAAATTCAAATTGGACAGAAATTTCAGGCAGACACACCAACAGGAGTAATGCTTGTTACAGTTACAAAAGTAACGCCAGACACAATTACAATAGATTCAAACCACGAACTTGCAGGCAAAAACCTTCATTTTGATGTAGAAGTTGTAGACGTAAGAGAAGCAACAGAAGAAGAAACTTCTCCATACACAGCAGGTGGGTGCGGTGGTTGTGGCGGATCTTGCGGAGGCTGTGGAGGCGGCTGCTCAGACGACGAATGCGACTCAGAAGAAGGCTGCAGTTGTGGCGGTAGCTGCGGTTGCGGAGAATAACAGCCGGCTTACTTAAAAAATATCTTAAAGTGCTTCGATTATTGAATTTCTGTTTTCGATTTTCGGAGCACTTCCAGTGTCTACAGTAATATCACAAAGCCCACTGTAAATTTTTTGTCTTTTTTCGTAAAACTGATGAAAAATCTTTCTTACATCATTTAAGTTTTTCGGATTTTCTTTTGCAATATACGCCGGCAGATTAAAAAGTTTTCCTTCAACATCAATCTTAGCTTCTTTTACTATGCGATCAGCAGCAATTTTTTCCTGAGCATTCAAAAAAACTAAAATTCCAAATTGTCTTAAAATTTCAACAGCTTCAGGATTATTACAGATTCCCCCGCCAGTAGCCACGCAGGCACTAAACTTACAATCTTTGTTTGTCGGGCTTTTTTCTAAACGACGCTTTACTTCTAAGCAGGCATTTTTTTCGGCAGTTTTAAAAGAATCTTCCCCGTTCTGAGTAAAAATTTCGCGCGGAGATTTTCCGGTCATTTCAAAAATTAAATCATCAGTGTCAAAACAAGGAACCTTAAAAAAATCAGAAAGCAGAGCCGCCTGAGTCGATTTACCGCAATGCTTAATCCCCATCAAAATAATTGCTTTAGCCATGCGCCCATTATACAAAAAAACAGCATTTTAGTTTTATTTTTTTTCCGGGCAGTCCGGCGCAGACTTGCGCCTGCGCCGTCGGGCTTTTCGCCGTTCCGCTATTCGCTTCATTCTGCTGACAAGTCAGCAGAACGCCTGCGGCGCGGCTACAATCCCTACTGCAAAAAAATTAGTTGAGAATTTTTTTTAACTTTCCAGCCAGGTATAAAGGCACGTTCACCATATCTTCCTGTTTTTTATAAGGCAAGGTTGAAAATCTTACAGCAAATTCCGGAGCATTTTCACGCCTGTATCTTTTAAAACTTGCAGAAGCAACATTTTCACCGCCTTTGCATTCAACAGGAATAATCTGCATTCCGTTCTGCAAAAGCAAATCAACTTCGTAATTCTGCGCAGGTGAATAATAATGCGGAAGACAGTCAAAATTGTCTCTCAACTGTTGAACACAGTAATTCTCTGTGAGAGGTCCTTTAAACTGAAAATCCGCATTCAAAATAATTGCTTCGTTACTAACACCAGCAGCACATTTTGCAAGACCTGTATCAAAATAAAAAAGTTTAAAACTTGAAAAGTCTTCAAACGTCTTTAACGGATGCTCTGGTCTTTTTACATTGTAAATTCTAATTACAAGCCCTGCGCTTACAAGCCATTCAATCGCTTCTTCAAATTCTCTGGCCCGTGCGCCTTTCTTTACACAACCGTAAATAAACTTTTCGTTTTCTTTTGCCAGCTGAGTTGTAAGACTCCTCATCACCAAAAGAATACGCCCGGCATTTACTTTTCCATGATGTTTTGAAATGTCGCTTTCATAAAGTTCAATTAAATCTTTCTGAATTGCCAGAACCGTCCCTGCATTTTTTTCCATAATCCATGAATAAACACATTCCGGCATTCCGCCAACAATCAGATAATTTCTGTATTGTTCTATCAATTTTTCATGCTGGATTTTTAAAATTTCTCCGGAAGAATTTTCTTCGATATATTTACATAAAGAAGGCTCTGCAGCATTTAAAAATTCATCAAAATCCATTGGAAAAATATCCATAAGATTTACTTTTCCAACAGGATAATTTTTTGGCTCTGCGAGCAAGGTTCCAAGAAGACTTCCAGCCGCAACAACATGAAATTCATTTGCCTCTTCATTAAAATATTTAAGCGAATTTAATGCCTGTGGGCAGTCTTGTATTTCATCAAAAATTACAAGATGTTTTTCTGGCAGAATTTTATCATTCCTGATTGTTCCCAAAAGTTCTAAAATCCGCCTTGGCTCTTTATTTGACTCAAATATTGTTTTTAAATCTTCTTCTTTATCAAAGCTAAAATAAAAAGTTTTTTCATAGCATTGCTGACCAAACTCTTTCATAATCCAGGTCTTGCCAACCTGCCTGGCACCACGTAAAACAAGCGGCTTTCTGTGTGGAGAATTTTTCCAGTCAATCATTTTCTGTAAAGCTTTTCTATACATATCTTTTACATATAAAGTATACCAATTCTTACACAAAAATATGCTTTTTTTTTACAATTTTTACACATTTTTATAGATATTTTTCAAGAAAAATTCACATTTTTATGACACACTGCAAAAAAAACGGCAGCCTAAAATGTGGTTTTTATTCCACACTTTACAGCCGCCGGTCATCATTTTTTTAGATTTTAATTCAGCAATTCAACTCGATTTTTTATTTTGCAATAAATTCTTCGTTAGCGTATGCGTCTGTCAAAATCTTTTTCATGTCTTCTACCATTGGAACTCTAGGGTTTGCTGGAGAACACTGATCTTCGTAAGCAAGGTAAGCGAGTTTTTCAACTGCGTCCATCCAAGCCTGTTCTTCAATTCCCTGGCTCTTAAAGTTCATCTGGATTCCAACTTTCATTCCAAGTTCGCCACAAGCCTTTGCGTAAGACTCTACGCCTTCTTCCGTTGTCTTTGCAGGAAGTCCGAGCAGGCGGGCAAGTTCAGCGTAGCGTTCTGCAGCCTTGTAGTAATTGTACTTTGGCCATGTAGAAAGTTTTTCCGGCTGAGTTCCGTTGTAGCGGATCGTGTACGGCAAAAGAATTGCGTTTGCTCTTCCGTGCGGAACGTGGAATTCGCCTCCGACCTTGTGAGCCATTGAGTGGTTCATGCCAAGGAAAGCGTTTGCAAATGCCATTCCGGCAAGACAAGAAGCGTTGTGCATTTTTTCTTTTGCTTCAATATCTTCTGCTCCGTTTTTGTAAGAGCGCTCAAGATACTTAAATACCATCTTGATTGCCTGAATACAAAGTCCGTCTGTAAAATCATTTGCAAGTGTAGAAACAAATGCTTCTGTTGCGTGTGTCAGAACGTCCATTCCAGTGTCTGCAACGATTTTTGGCGGCAAACCGTAAGTAAATGTCGGGTCAATAATTGCAACGTTCGGTGTAAGAGAATAGTCAGTAAGAGGATATTTTTTGTGCTCTTCTTTGTCTGTAATTACAGCAAAAGGTGTAACTTCCGAGCCTGTTCCAGAAGTTGTAGGAACGCAAACGAGAAGGGCTTTTTTTCCAAGTGCCGGATAGCGGAAAGCGCGCTTACGTATATCCATAAACTTCTGTTTAAGATCGTTAAAGTCTACGTCCGGATTTTCGTAGAACAGCCACATTCCCTTTGCACAGTCCATAGAAGAACCGCCGCCAAGAGCAATGATTGTGTCCGGCTCAAAAGAACGCATAAGTTCAACGCCCTTGCGCACAGTCTGGATAGAAGGATCCGGCTCAACATCGCAGAAAAGCTGATACTGAATGTCGTTTCTGTTAAGTTTGAGCTGGTCAGTAATCTTGTCAACATAGCCAAGTTGAACCATTGAACGGTCAGTTACGATTATTGCCTTGTGAATCTCCTTCATCTGGTGGAGATATTCAATAGAGTCGCGTTCAAAATAGATTTTTGATGGAACTTTAAACCACTGCATATTGTTTCTTCTCCGTCCAAGTTTTTTGATATTCAAAAGGTTAACTGCGCTTACGTTGTCGTCAGTTGAATTGTGTCCGTAAGAACCGCAGCCCAAAGTAAGAGAAGGAATAAATGAGTTGTAAACGTTTCCGATTCCGCCGAATGTAGAAGGCGAATTCCAGATAATTCTGATTGCAGGAACAACGTCTCCAAAGTGCTCAGCGATTTTTTTGTCTGCTGTGTGGATTGCAGCCGAGTGTCCAAGACCGTTAAAGCGAACTGAGCTTTCTGCCTTTTTAATTCCGTCTTCAGTTGAATTTGACTTTACAACTGCCAGAACCGGCGAAAGTTTTTCGCGTGTAAGACATTCGTTTACACCGATTTCTTTACACTCAGCAAGAATAATGCTTGTGTTTGCAGGAATTTCAAAGCCGGCATTTTTTGCAAGAACACACGGAGCCATTCCAACGATGTCCGGATTAAGTTTTGCAACACTCGGATCTCCGTCAACGCCAAACATATATTTTTCAAGCTTTTTCTTTTCGTCAGCAGAACAAAGATAAGCGCGGTATTCCTTGAACATTTTAAGGGCGTCGCTGTAAATTTCCTTGTCAACAATTGCAGTCTGCTCAGAAGCACAGATCATACCGTTGTCAAAAGACTTTGACATTACAATGTCATTTACTGCCTGGCGAAGGTTGCATGTTTTTTCAACATAAGCAGGAACGTTTCCGGCACCAACACCAAGAGCAGGCTTTCCGCATGAATAAGCAGCCTTAACCATTGCGTTTCCGCCAGTCGCAAGAATTGTCGCAACTCCAGGATGATTCATTAAAAGCGATGTTTTTTCCATTGAAGGCTCTTCAATCCACTGAATACAGTCTTTTGGAGCTCCGGCAGCAACAGCGGCGTCATAACAGACTTTTGCGGCAGCAATTGAACATTTTATTGCGCTCGGGTGGAACGAAAATATAACAGGATTTCTTGTTTTAAGACAGATAAGAATCTTAAAAATAGCAGTTGAAGTAGGATTTGTAACTGGAGTAAGACCTGCAACAACGCCGACCGGCTCAGCAATTTTTACGATTCCTGTAACATCGTCATCTTCAACAATTCCTACAGTTTTAAGATGACGCATATGGTTTACAACGTATTCGCAGGCAAAAAGGTTTTTAGTTGCCTTGTCTTCAAAAACACCGCGTTTAGTTTCTTCAACAGCAAGTTTTGCAAGACTTCCGTGCTGGTCAAGGGCAGCGACAGAAACTTTAGCTACAATATAATCGATTTTTTCCTGATCAAAATTAGCATACGCATCCAGCGCTTTCTGCGCTTTTTCAACAAGAGTGTTGATTTCTTTCTGGCTTTCGCTCAATTCTTCAGACATCTCGAAAACTCCTTTATAAAAAAATGTGTTCTCTTCAATTATAAAACAATTTTCTTATGCTTGAATATCAAACTCTTAAAAAAGACATTATATTTTTATAATTCATCTGCTTCCATTACGGTAATTTTTCCTTCTCCGTGTGGGCAGCCTTCTATATAAAAAGAAACAACAAACGAATACACATTTCCGACCTGAGTTTCGCGCAACGCCTGCACAGTTACTGTCTGTCCGTTTTTTACAGCAGGAATATCAAATTTCATTCCAGAAACGCTTAAAATCATTCCCATTTTTACAGGAAGATTATTTTCTTTTGCATAGAGCCCCGTAAGTGCCGAAACAGTCTGGGCAGCAACTTCAAAAAGTGAATAATTTGGAGCACCGTCAACTTCTTTGTCATAAAACATAAAGTTTTCTGTAATCTTTGTTTCAGAAGAAATTTTCCATCCGGCAGTATCAAAACTCGTAATGCGGTCAATCAAAAACATTTTTCCACGATGTGGAATCAATTCCACTAATTCATCTTTTTCAATTATTTTCATCTCTAAAATATTCTCCTGCCAGCAATGGCTAAACTTTTTCTAGCCCCACGCGCCGTTAAAACTATTCTTCGCGGATAATCAAACTTGCATTCGCTCCGCCAAAAGCAAAACTGTTGCTCATGCAAACTTTTACAGGACGATTAAGCACCGGTTCTTTACTTTTTGAAACAATATTCAACTCAGGAATTTCTGTATCAAATTCTCCGTCCCAAACCTGCACTGGCAATTTTTGACTTTTTATTGCCATAAAGCACGCTGCAAGTTCAAGAGCACCAGCCGCCCCAAGTGTGTGCCCCGTAACAGGCTTTGTCGTACTTACGGGAACTTTGTATTGCCCAAAAACAAGGTTTACGCCCTTTCCTTCCATGCTGTCGTTAAGTTGAGTGCCCGTTCCGTGCATATTTACATAATCGATTTGTTCCGGTTTAAGTTCTGCATCTTTTAGAGCAGCTTTAATTGCGCTTTCTGCCCCGCTTCCGTCTTGTAAAGGAGCTGTCATGTGGCTTGCGTCACAACTTTCGCCAGTTCCAGCCAAAAGGATTTTTGTATTTTCTATGTCGTCACGACTAAGAACAAAAAACGCAGAAGCTTCGCCCAAAGTGATTCCGTTTCTGTTTTTGCTGAACGGATCGGTTATTTTTTGAGTATCGATTGCTTCTAAGCTGTTAAACCCAAGCAAAACTGTATCGCTTACAATGTCCGCTCCGCCTGCAATTACAGCATCGGCAAGACCAGCTTTTATAAGTTCTTTTGCCTTTATAATTGCCGTTGCACTCGACGAACAGGCAGTCGCAAAAGAAAGGCTCGGCCCGCAAACTCCAAACTTTTTAGAAACATACATTGCAGGCACCTGCGCTCCCTGTGCCGTTAAATCATAATCAGCCGGGAGTTTTCCGCTTTCAAAAAGAGCTTTATTTGCCTTAAACGAAAGCTCAGAGCCGTTGTCGCACTGACCAACGCAAGCAGCAATCCGCTCTTTACCGTATTTTTTTACAGCAAGTTCAACAGCAGGCTTTAACTGTTCAAGGCCAGCATCTAAAACCTGTAAAAACCGGCTGTCAAATTTAGAATCGGTTGGTTTTAATAACGAAGAATCAATTTTTCCGGCAAAAAAACTTTTTTTTCCGTCTTCGCCTGTAAGCGAACATTCTGTTTTTTTTATTCCGCCCTGGTCGCCGTTAACAACTGCCTTAAAAAACTCCCGGGCATTCGCGCCGGAACAACAAATTAGTGCAGGATTAGAAAGATATATTTTCATCACAATTCCTTAAAAATCTTCCATTGCCAGACATTTTTCAACTTTTTCGGTCCAGCATTCAGGGCACACAAACTGAGTTTCGCCCGTTCTGCCGTCAATACACATCTGGCTTACTGAACCTTTCGTCGTTAAAAGTCCGGTTTTTGCGTTATATAATTCAAAATTAATTTTAATCATATTTTCCCATTCAACAAGAATCGCCTTAGCCCGACATCTCTCGCCAAACTTAAGAGAGCGCACATACTTGCATTTTACTTCCGCAACCGGATACATGTAGCCCGATTTTTCCATTTCGATATAGTCATAGCCGATTTTAGAAAGAAGGGCACAACGCGCACGTTCAAAATAATTTATGTAATTTCCATGCCAGACGATTTTCATTGAATCAACTTCAAAAAAATCAACATCAAATTCAATTTCGCAGGAAAGATATTTTTTTTCTTTCATTTTTTGTATTCTCCCTTAAAAAGTCAAAAGTCAATAATTATATGGAAAGTTAAGCAGAATCTTTTCTGTCATTATCTCACATTGGGCCAATAATTCTGTCCAGCCGCTTATTATCGTGCACCGACATTGCAATCTATTTAGACAATCGATTCCCGCTCCCCGCATACGGGAATGAAACAATGAAGCAATTTTTTTATTGCCCTTCTCCAACAGAACTACACCAACATCCTTTTTTATCCCCAGAAATTAAAAAAATTGTACCACTGGTAAGGGTGTTCCTTAACCTTTTTTTCTGCCTGGGCTATAAAATTGACGACAGTTTTTTCTATCTGCTCTGCCCTTTCTTTGCGCGGACAGTTAAAATCTGCATTATTTTTTGTTACAAACATATCGTAAGCTGTCTTCATGCTTAAATCTTTGTGCCGCATTCCAAAAATAAAATATGTCGGAGCATTCAACAGAGAAACAAGCAAAAAAACTCCATAAGGGAATTTTGCCTTTTTTCCTAAAAAAGGAAGTTCAATATACCGCTCGGAATGAGCACCGATTCTGTCGCCTGCAATTACAACGATTTCGCCCTGTTCAAGGCGTTGCTGCAAAAGAAAAATAGTTTCCGGGCCAAAATCATCAGCCCCGACAATATGGAATCCAGCTTCTTCGTTTATGCGCCCAATCAGTTTTACAAAACCGCCGGTAACCTTTGTGTCCATTACAGAAGTAATTGCTATCCTGTTTTCTGTGCCGGCTTCGTTCATAGAAGCAAGTGCCCGCATCATTTGTGCGTTTCCAATATGGCTTACAACGCAGACACAGCCTTTTTTTGAATTAATATTTTTTACAAGTTCTCCAACATCATCATTTTGCCAGCTTACGTTTTTAAACGAAAATTTTCCGCCCCAGCCCTGTATTGTTTCTACTAAATTTAAAGCAAACGAAATAAAATGCTTAAGCGTAGACGGTTTTTTATTGTTAAAATCTGCACCATAAGAATTCACTATTGTCAAAAACTCTTTAGAAACCCTGCGTTCACCTGCAGAAAAAAGCCAGTAAAAAAAGCCGATTACAAAAGCCATTAAACGCAAA
Source organism: Lachnospiraceae bacterium (assembly GCA_963651875.1). Taxonomy (GTDB): domain Bacteria; phylum Spirochaetota; class Spirochaetia; order Treponematales; family Treponemataceae; genus Treponema_D. The sequence continues at coordinate 23,939 of CAVJSA010000024.1, forward strand.
AATCCGGAAGAAAAAAACTTAAACAAAAAAAGGGTTAAGGCATAACCGATTCCGTTTTTTGATTTTTCCTTGTGTTCATACCATTTTTCATTTTCCATGGATTTTCCGCCATAAAAGTTTTGGAATTCTTATAAACATTCCGCAGCAAAGTTTTGTAAAAACCCAGCTTATGCGCACATTGTCGCGCACCATTCTAAAATTGGAAATTCCGTCGCTCGGATAAGTTACTTTTACGCTGTAAAACTCGTATTCAAGTCCAGCCCAGATTAAACGCACAAGAATATCAATATCAAAGCCCATTCTCAGGTCAAATCTGCGTTTTTTTAAAAATTTATAAACAAATTCAACCGGATAAACCCTGAACCCGCACATTGAATCAACAATTCCTTTTTGCCAGGTAACAACGGCGCACCAGGTATTTGCAAATTTGCGGCCATTTTTTCGATGACCTGGAGCAGATTCGTCATATTCAGGATAACCGCAGAACATTTTTTTGGGACTTTCTTTTGCTTTTTCAAAAAAGAAAGCACAGCGGCTTGTATCGTGCTGACCGTCGGCGTCAATCTGCAGGGCATGAGTAAATCCACATTCGTAAGCGTATTCAATTCCGCTCTTTACGGCTCCGCCCTTTCCAGAATTTTTTTCGAGTACAACCAGATTTACAAAATCCGGATATTTATTTTTTATCTGTTCAAGGCAAAGTTTTGTTTCATCAGCATTTCCGTCATCAACTAAAATTATTTTTGTTCCAGTTGCTTTGCAGTATCCGGCAAGAGAATCAACAACTTTTATGCATGCTTTTCCGTGGTTATAAACAGGAATTAAAATTGCAGGCTTAAAAAAATCCATTTAACGCTGTTCCTTTTTTATTGTTCTTTTTGTTTTAAAACACAATAACTTCCGCTGGCATAAACCGTACTTGCCGAAAAATCCGAAAGTTCAAAATAAAGCCTGTTTTTTTCGCCATCATATTTTAATTTAAATATTACGACACTATCCGGCAAAATTTTATTACTGAATTTAAACCGCTTAATGTCCTGGGCAGCAAGTTCGGTGCCAAAATAGCGGCGTGCAAAATGTGCAACCATATCAATCTGGGCAACAGCCGGCAAAAGTTTAAATTCCGGAAAGTGTCCGTCAAAATAATCACTTGTAGCAGGAATATTTACTTCAAGTTCAACTTCAACAACAAAATTGTTTTCTTTACGGCTCATAAGAGTTTCGGTCGGAATTCCGTGCGGATTTTCCGGTGCAAACAGTTTTTGAATTACAGGCTTTTTCTTTTTCCCCTGAGGGTCAAGTGGCATAACATCAAGATAACGCCACTTTTTTGGAAGAACGACATTTTCAAAAAATTCCAGCAGATAATCATGAAAGTATCGGTTTATAAGATATTTTTCTGTCTCTGCAAATTTTTCTTTTCCTTCTTTATTCAACACAACAGCCGCTGCAAGATATTGCCTTCTGTCGCTCATTGGAACAACACAGCAATCAGCAACAAGACCAGTGCTCATAATGCGGTTTTCAACTTCAACAACAGAAATTCTCTTTTCTTCTATCTTTACGATTGAATCCGCCCTTCCTTTTAATAAAAATCTTCCGTCTTCGTGAATTTCTACTAAGTCGCCGGTCGCAAAACCTGCAGGATCTTTTATATAAGGACTAATGATTGTCAGACAACCTTCTTCATTCTGCCAGATTTTTGCATTGTCAAAAGGAGTCCACTCAAGTCCGTCTTTGCTCTGTCTCCAGGCAATTCCAGAAGTTTCGGTAGAACCATAAACTTCCATTGGCCAAAATCCAAAAACTTCGTTTGTCTTTTCTGCAACTTCCGGCAATAAAACTCCACCAGAAGTAAAAATCCACGGCTGCTTTAAATTAAGTTTTTTTCCTTCGCGTTCCATATTAGTGCGTTTTAAAAAGGCAGGAACCGCAATTATCATATATTTTTCGTCGTCGAGGCTTTCAAATTCTTCTGGGAATTCAATTCGCGTACGGCGGACAGGAACAGCAAGTGCAAAAGGCAGGGCTGTCGTAAACAAAAATCCGTAAATATGATGCTGGCTTACCGTCGAAACAAGTTTACGGCTCAAAAATTCTTCGCCCCATTTTGAACTTACAAAGGCGTTGTCTGCTTCAAACTCAGTAAGACGCTGCAAAACAGATTTCGGGTGGCCGGTAGAACCAGACGTATAAAGAACGATCCGGCTTTCGTCTGCAATAATTTCCGGAGTTGTCATTTTTTCTTCCAGAGTAACTTCTTTTGAATTTTCAATTATTTCTGGAATAAAATCAAAAGAAGTTAACTGCATTCCTTCTACAGTTTTTTTATCCGACAAAAAGCGGATATCTTTAGAAACCGAACGGATTTCGGCAATATAATTTGGCGAAATGTTTGCTGTAATTAATGCTTCTTTTTTGCATTGCAGCAAAGCTACAAAAGTGCACAGAAAATACCAGTAATCATCGCAATGCAAAATCCATTTATCCGTCTGCGGAAACTGATTTATAAAACTGCGCATTTTAGCACAATCTGTTAAAAAATCGTTCCAGGTAAGATATTTTTTCTGAGACCATTTTCCTTCAAAACAAAGGACAGTGTCCAAAGGTCTTGAATAAGCATTAAATTTTGAAAGTGGAATAATTTTTGGCATTTTTGAATTTACAACCCTTCTTACAATAAACTCGCATACAAACAAAATTCCCATCAAAAGATAGGAAATTCCTCCGTTGTACAAAGACCATATTTTATCATTTTGAATAAAAACTGTGTACAATGCGACACTTCCGTTCAAAATAAAGAAGGCGCACCACAACAGCGTAACTTTACGGCAATAGCGTTCAACCCGACCAGCAATCATAGATTTAGCAAGCGACTTGTCGGCAAGACAGGCAAACCTAAAAATAATCACTGGCCCGACAAACAAGGTTGAACCAAAAGCAAACAAAAAAACCAGATTCATTAAAACCGGATAAAGCTTAATAAAAAAATCTTTTCCGGTTGCAAGACAAAAAAGGGCGGCACACATTAAAAGAGTCGCACTGATAAGCAGCCGCAGATTTTTTTTAAGCCGACCGCCCAAACTTATTTTTTTGTCGCCGCCTGTAGCAAATAAAAGGTACAAAAAGGCAATAAAAATAATAAAAAGTGAAAAAACTTTTACAGGAACCTTAAAAATTACAAGGCAAAGAAAAACGACAAGCGGATAAACAACCGAAAGAACGGCAAACAGAATTTTTGCAAAAATATTCATCAGAACAAAAATTATAGGCTATCTGTAAAAATCCGTCTATTATTCAAAATACGCGCATAAATCCGCATTATAAAAAACAAAACTTACTTGTATAGAGCGCTTTTTATGTTAAAATAAACACAGATTATAAAAAGTTCTGAGGGGTTTGTCAGAAAATTTCAACAGCATCTGGGAGGTTGTTTGTATGGAATCTTTCATGACACTGGAGAACGTTTCCGAGTCAGACTTTTTAAAACTACAAAACGGAGGCTGGACACTCGTCTGCGTAGACAGAACTTCCAGCGAAAAACTGGTTTACAGTTTTAAAAAAGAAAGGTAACAATTCCTTTGACAAAAAAAAGCACTTCAACTTAACAAAGTCTGAAGTGCTTTTTTTTAGTTTATTCTAGTTTGTTAATGGAACTAAAATAGTTATAACGTCTTTAATGGTTTTTACATTCTTGAAAACGTCTGGTTCAATTTTGCCATTAAGATAAGGCTTCATTTTTACGATTAATTCAACCGCATCAATTGAATCAAGATCCAAATCCGTAACAATATTTGCATCTAAAGTTATGATTTCTTCGTCAATGTCAAATTCGTTTACAAGAACATCTTTTAGTTTTTTAAAAATTTCTTCGTTAGTCATATTCATCTCCGAAAATTAATTCTTTGCCAATTCACCAGAAATATAAGCAGCAAGAGCATCAACACTTGCAAAATGTTTTTTAGTTTCTGAACTTTCCGCATTAAATTTTACACCAAACTTCTTTTTAAGCGCAACACCAAGTTCCAGAGCATCAATCGAGTCCAACCCAAGCCCGGTTCCAAAAAGAGGCTCAGAGTCAACGATATTCTCCGGAGTAATATCTTCGAGTTCAAGCGAAGAAATAATACATTCTTTGATTTGTTTTTTTAATTCGTCCATAAATTCCCCGTCAATAAAATAAACAGCACAGATTATAACTTCTTAATAACGTGATTTCAACACATTTTCTGGAGCACAATTTACTTCCCGCTTCCCGTGTTCCGCCCTTCGCTAGGCGCTCATTGTGGCTGTCAGAACAATAAAAAGCAGTTGCCTCTCCCGTGTCATTGCCGTGCCCCCTCCTATGTCATTGTCTCACCTTGACCCGACAATCTCTTCACTGACTGAGATTCCCGCATCAAGTGCGGGAATGACATAAAAGGCAAGTGCGCATATGACATAAAGGACAAGTTCTTCAATGATATTATGCATTAGACAGCCACAACTCTGGGGCTCCACCCGGGGCTAGCAGGCAAACAAAAACGCAGATTTTATTCACCCCGCCGCTTACGCCATTTTATTTTCAAAACTTGCCCGTACAATCAATTTTTTTTATAATTATCAAATGACTATCGAAAATAAAAGCTATTATTCAGACAAAATCCGTGCAATCGACGCAAAATTTAAGGCACAGGAAATTGCATTTTCTCCACTTACTTTTCAGGCTGTGCGCGCACTTCTCGAACTTGGACTTTTACAAAAAATAAGCGACGCAGGCGACGACGGTATTTCTGTCCGCGAACTTGCAAAAAATTCAAACCTGAGCGAATACGGAGTCGGAGTTCTTGCAGAAATGGCTCTTGGAATGGGAGTTTTAAAACTAAACGGCAAAGAAGATCCACAGGAAGGTAAATCCGGCTTGGGAATGCTCGTTTTAGGCAAAATCGGCTGGTTTATTCTCGAAGACAACCTTACACGAGCAAACTTTTTCTTTACAAACGATATCTGCTACAAAGGCGCATTCGACTTAATCGAGTGCATTAAAACAGGCAATCCAGAAGGCTTAAAAGTTTTTGGCGACAACTGGACAACAGTTTACGAAGCACTTTCTTCGCTACCAGCACGCGAAAAAAAATCTTGGTTCGACTTTGACCACTTTTATTCAGATGCAGCTTTTCCAGAAGCACTGCCAATCGTCTATAAAAACAAACCAAAGAAACTCTTTGACATTGGTGGCAACACCGGCAAATGGGCAATTGCTTCCTGCTCTTACGATCCGGACGTTCACGTTTCTATCGTAGATTTGCCAGGACAAACAGCCGTTGCAGAAAAAAACATACAGGATGCAGGTTTTAAAGACCGTGTTGATTTTGTTTCGGGCAATGTTTTAGACACAAACACAAAACTTCCGGAAGGCGCAGACGCCGTCTGGATGAGCCAGTTTTTAGACTGTTTTTCTTTACATCAAATTACAAAAATACTTACAAAAATTTACAACTCTGTAGACGACAACTGCGACATTTTTGTAATGGAACCTTTATGGGACATGCAAAAGTTTGAAGGCGAATCCTACGCACTCCAGGCAACTTCACTCTACTTTACCTGCATTGCAAACGGAAACAGCAAAATGTACCGCTTTGCAGAACTCGTAGATGCAATCGAAAAAGCAGGGTTCACTCTTGTTGCTTCTCACCACAATCTTGGAACAAATTTCTATTCAATCTTAAATTTCAGAAAAAGAAAGAGCAATTAATGAATCCTTTTTTTGTTTCAAACCTGTGTATTTATAAACCTTCTCCAGAAAACCCTGCCGAAATGCCAAAGCTTGCATTCTGCGATCCTCTTTTTAAAAGACGGTTAAGCCAGATAAGCCGCATGACAATTCAGGTTGTACATGAACTTATTCAACAAGTTCCAGAAGCAAAAAACTCAAAACTGGTTTTCTGCAGTTTTCGTGGAGAACTTGCCCGCCAGCTTAAAATAAACAAATCACTTTACGAAGATGCCGACATTATGCCAGCAAGTTTTTCAATCTCGGTTTTTAATACACCTCCAGCCGCTGCAACAATTTCAGAAGGCATAAAAGCCGGCTACAGTGCAGTTTATCCGGCAAACGACAGTTTTTACGACGGTTTAACAGCAGCTGTTGCACCGGTTTTAAGTGGCTGTGAACAGAATATAATTTTTGTCTATGCCGACGAACTCATAATCGAAGAATACAAAAGCGCATACAAACCACACAACGCCGGCGACTTTCCAGAACCGCTTGCCTTTGCCTGCCTTTTATCTGCCCCAAAAAATTCACTCCAGACAGAAAACGCAAGAGCATTAGAACTTCCGGAACTTAAAAACATTCATTCTCCGCAGGATTTTTTACAATTATTGCAGAACCAAAAGTAAAAATAATGAAGTATCAGACACAGCCAGATTACGTTTTTGAAATTCCGCCGATAAAAAATCATTTTCTCTATGTGTGGCGCATTTTTGGAAAGCTCCTTGCATTTTTTATTTTTGGTCTCGGCGGACTTTTGCTCGGCATTTTTGCCCTTCCAGTAATGCATCTTATCTGGCGCAAAAAAGAAGTTTTTAATAAAAAGGCACGCCACCTTGTTACGGCACTTTTTAGATTTTTTACAGCAGTGCTTTCAATTCTTTCAGTTGTAAAAATCACGATTAACGACAAAAATCGACTGAACAATCTTGGAGGCTGCGTCTTAGTTGCAAATCATCCGTCTTTGCTCGACGTAGTAACCCTCATAAGCCAGATTCCAAACGCAAACTGCATTGTTAATGCTTCGCTTAAAAAAAATGTAATTGGGGCGGTAGTCGCTTCACTCTATATTACAAACGACTATGAACATTCAAAACTCATAGAACTTTGCAAACAGACAATCGCAGAAGGCAACGTTCTTATAATTTTTCCGGAAGGAACACGTTCAAAAATATATGGACAAAATCAATACAAAAAAGGTGCTGCCCGAGTAGCCATTGCCGCAAACTGCCCGATTGTGCCGGTTTTTATCGGTGGAAACGACAAATTAGGACTTCGCAAAAAAGAGCCAATGCTTTTATTCAATCATACAGACGGCTACAGATATTCACTTTGCGTAAAAGAAACAATTTTTATAGAAGAATTTAAGGAATTACCGGAACCTGCCGCTGCAAAGCGGATTACAGAAAAAATTCACGAAAACCTTTGCTACGAAAACAACAGAGAACATTTAATCGGCGTAAACAAAACTTATTTTGAACAATAGCCCGACAGTTGAAAATTTTTCGCCTTGTGGTAAACTTAGGGCACTATGCTTAAAGGTTTAAGTTTAATTCAGCCAAACGATTTGACTGTCGCAGAAATTGACGAGATTTGTAGTCTCGCCGAACAGATTATTGTTGATCCATCATCTTTTCAGGACGTGTGTCGCGGGAAAATTCTTGCGACACTTTTTTTTGAGCCAAGCACCAGAACACGCTTGAGTTTTGAAGCTGCAATGCTGCATCTTGGCGGCACTGTAGAAGGTTTTAGTGACGCTTCTAACAGTTCAACAACAAAAGGAGAAACGCTTGCCGACACAATCCGCGTCGTAAGTTCCTATGTTGATGTAATTGCAATGCGCACTCCAAAAGAAGGAGCAGCCCTCCTTGCAAGCAAATTTTCAGAATGTCCGGTTATCAATGCAGGCGACGGCGGACACTATCATCCGACACAGACTTTAACAGACCTTGTTACAATCCGCGCCTTAAAAGGCGGCTTTGAAGGCCACACAATAGGTTTTTGCGGAGACTTAAAATTTGGCCGCACAGTTCACTCTTTAACAGAAGCAATGTGCCGTTACAAAAACGTAAAATTCATTTTTATAAGCCCGGAAGAATTAAAAATTCCAGACTGGGTTTCAAGCTTCCTGGATAAAGAAAACATTCCTTACACAACAGCAACCAAACTCGAAGACGTAATCGGCGAACTTGATATTCTTTATATGACACGTGTTCAGAAAGAAAGATTCTTTAACGAACAGGATTATCTTCGCTTAAAAGACAGCTATATTCTCGACAAAGCAAAAATGTCACTTGCCCGCAATGACATGATAGTTCTTCACCCTCTTCCACGCGTAAACGAAATTTCTCCGGAAGTGGACAGCGATCCGCGCGCTGCATATTTTAAGCAGGTAAAATACGGAATGTACGCACGAATGGCACTTATTGCAAAAATTCTGGGGGTTCTCTAATGCTTAACGTTGATACAATTAAAAATGGTCTTGTTATCGACCATATAAAAGCCGGCTACGGTCCACAGATTTTCCACTGGCTAGGTCTCGACAAGGCAAACTTTACAAGCGCATTAATCATGAACGTTCCAAGCAAACGCACGGAACGCAAAGACATAATCAAAATTGACAACATAATCAACATTGATTTTTCCGTACTCGGCTTTATTGATCCGAACATCTGTGTAAACATAATCAAAGACGAAAAAATCGTACGCAAAATCAGCATGGAACTGCCAGAACGTGTAGAAAACGTAATTAAATGCAAAAATCCACGCTGCATTACAATGACCGAACATTATGTTCCACAGGTTTTTATCTTAACAGATAAAGCAAAAGCAACTTACCGCTGTGAATATTGCGACGCATTCTACACAGCAGGCAAGATTGACGGTCAAATGTAATAAAATCTGCACAAAATCCGGTAATTTATGGGGGAAATTTTGAATTCCAGCGACTCAATTTTAGTTATTTACAACGCAATTCTTACAGATTCTTCAATTACAAGTCCAGGAATGGTTTTAGTGAATAAAGGCAAAATTCTGAATGTTTTTCTTGGAGAAGTAAAAGAAGAAGATTCTGCAAAAAAAATTGCAATGGCACTTTTACCGTGTGAATTTTCTAGTGCAAAAATAGAATTTTTTAATGCCGAAGAACTTGTTTTAATGCCTTCGTTTGTCGATATGCATGTTCACTTTCGTTATCCAGGTCAGACTCAAAAAGAAGACCTTGATTCCGGATTAAAAGCAGCCGTTGCTGGTGGTTTTGGAACTGTTGTAACAATGCCAAACACCGCGCCGGTTGTTTCGACACAAAAACTTGCAAAACAAATTATGGACGAAGCAGAATCTAAAAAACTTGCAAAAGTTTATCAGACTGTAAGCATTACAAAAGATTTTGCCGGTGAAGACACAACTGAAATTTCAAAGCTAAAGTCAAAAGATTTTCCTGTAATCAGCGAAGACGGACACGAGGTTACAAATTCTGCCACAATGCTCGAAGGAATGAAGGCTGCGGCAAAAAATGGAATTATCGTCAGCTGCCATTGCGAAGATCCATTTCTTGCAGCCGCTGCAAAGCCGTATCGTTTACGTGCCCTGGATTTTATGAAAAAATACGATATTCCTGCAGGAAAAGTAAACGTTGTAACTCCAAATGTTCCAGATTCTGTAAATTTTGAAATTGATGGTTGTCTTACGGCAGCAAACCAGCTTTTAGCTTTAGCGGAAGATGCTGCAACAGAGCGCAACATAGAAATTGCAAAAACTGCTGGTTGCCACGTACACATCTGCCATTGTTCAACAGCAATAAGCATGGACGCAGTAAAAAGGGCAAAAGCGTTTATAAAAAGCGGAAAAGCTCAGTCGGGTTTTAACTGCACGGTTGAAGTAACACCGCACCACATTGGTCTTGCAGGCACAGACGCGCCATACATTCGCGCGCTTGTAAATCCTCCGCTAAGGAGCGAAGAAGATCGCACTTTTCTTATCGATTCTATAAAAGATGGAACGGTAGATGTAATTTCGACTGACCACGCTCCACACACTCAGGAAGACAAAGCTGGAGGAAGTCCGGGCTTTACTGGTCTCGAAACTTCTTTTGCAGTTTGCAACACAATTCTCTGCAAGAAAGAAGGAATTTCCCTTAACAGATTAAGTCAGTTAATGTCAGAAAATCCTTCAAAACTGTTAAAACTCAACAGTGGAAAACTTTTACCAGGATACGAAGCAAACCTTGTTTTAGTAAACCCGCAGGAACAATGGACAGTTGAACCAGAAAAATTTTACAGCAAAGGAAAATCAACACCTTTCGAAGCTGCAAAACTTACAGGTCGGGTTCATGCAACGTTCTATCAGGGAACACAGGTTTATTCCTTAAAATAAAAAAAAGCCAGGGTTACTAGACACAAGTACTACTAAAAGTGTGCTGCTGGGTTCCCCCTCTGACACGGTGCTTAAAGCAGACTTTGTTAGCTCCTGGCAATACAAAGAATTTATCATATTGATTTATAAAAATCAATAATCTTTAAACGGGAATCGGCGCAGACGCTGGGCTCGCTGTCATTACAGGCTTCTCTTCCTTGTGGCATTTCTGCATCTTGACTTCTATATCATTCCCCCGGCTTGATTTATCCTGTCATTCCCCAGTTCGACTTTTATGTCATTCCCTCATCTTGTTTTCTATGTCATTCCTTGGCTTGACCAAGGAATCCCCTTTATACGCCAGATTGTCGGGTCAAGGTAAGACAATGACAAAGTATGACAAGATTACCACATCGCACACGGCAATGAAGTTTTTATCGCTACTTTGCTCTAATTAAACTCTGGCGTCAAAGCCGGTTATATCTCCAGAATAATCGATTCCTTTTAGTTTAAATACCAAGTTTCCGGCATCGTCGTTGGAGATTTGCAGAGAAGTTGGTGTCCATTTGTCTTCGTATTTAACTTCGAATGTGTCGCCAAACTCTATATTTGTAAAAGGAAAGCTTTTTTCGTCTTCTGCAATTGCAAATTTTCCGTCAAATTCGTTAAAAACTAAAATTCCTTCGCGTTTTTCCATTTTTTTACCTCAAACAAAAAACAGACATAAAAAAAACCGGTCTGTAAAAGACCGGTTGTATATGAGACTGACACGATTCGAACGTGCGACCCCCACCTCCGCAGGGTGGTGCTCTAATCCAGCTGAGCTACAATCTCAAACAGTTTAACAACACTTAGAAGCGTTCGTTTCTCGGAGGCGACAGGAGTTGAACCTGCCCAGCCCGTAAGGAACTGACGGATTAGCAATCCGTTGTATTACCGCTCTACCACACCTCCAGGCGTCATCAAAAGAACGGAGCGAGAGGGATTCGAACCCCCGATACATTGCTGTATAACGGTTTTCAAGACCGCCGCCTTCGACCGCTCGGCCATCGCTCCAAAGTTGATGCTTAATTAAGATACATTTTTAGCGCTTATGTGTCAAGCACTCATCATTAAAATTTACAAAAAAAATTAACTTTTTTACTCAAATATCAAGTTTTAATAAAAGTATTGTAAAAGAGTCTTTCGTTTATTTTTCTTGCCATAAAATGGCTTTTGGAATAAACCTTTAAGTATGTGGCTTTTATTTTCTATCGGGTCGGCAGTTTTTGCTGCCCTTACGTCGATTCTTGCTAAAGTGGGAATTGAAGGTGTTAATTCAAATCTGGCAACTGCAATAAGAACTTTTATTGTTCTTTTAATGGCCTGGGGAATGGTTTTTCTGACCCACAGCCAGGGCGGAATTGCCAGCATCGAAAAACGCAGCTGGATTTTTCTTATTTTGTCTGGACTTGCAACCGGGGCTTCGTGGCTTTGCTATTACAAGGCTTTACAGATTGGACAGGCTTCTAAAGTTGTTCCCATAGACAAAATGAGCACAGTTTTAACGCTTATTCTTGCATTTGTTTTTTTACACGAACAGTTTTCGATAAAGTCATTAATTGGTTCAATCCTGCTTGCTGCCGGGACTTTGGTAATGGTTCTTTAACAACTTAACAGGTTGAATGCCATTGCAGAACTTGTGTTTTATGTCATATGCGCACTTGTCTTTTATGTCATTCCCGCACTTGATGCGGGAATCTCAGTCAGTGAAGAGATTGTCGGGTCAAGGTGAGACAATGACACAGGAGGGGCACAACAATGACACAAGTGGCGCATGATAATGACATGGAGGGGGCACGGCAATGACATTGGTGAACAATGACAAAGTACAAGGTCATTACTGAACAGGTTTCGCCTAGAGGCTGTTTTTTAACTTAATAAATCGAGAACACGCGTTGTTTTGTGAGTCTTACAGGCTAGCCCCGGCTGGAGCCCCGTAGTTGTGGCTGTCTAATGCATAATATCATTGAAGAACTTGCCTTTTATGTCATTCCCGCACTTGATGCGGGAATCCCCGTCAGTGAAGAGATTGTC
>CAVJSA010000025.1:0-22167 GCA_963651875.1 Lachnospiraceae bacterium
AAATCCTGATTAGAAGAATCAGAAAATCGTAAAATATGCAGAATTACATGAAAAAAGGCTGTCTTGTCTAAAGTTTTAAAACTTACAAGACAGCCCCTTGTAAAAGATAAATCTCCTAAAATCAAATTCAAAGATTACTTTTATAATAATGTAAATATTTTTGAAGTTGCAGGTAAGAAGCCTTATGAAGTTCTTTCGGCAGATGAATATAACAAGTTTTGCGAAAATGTAGACAGATGGATTGCTGTAGCAAATATCTGGAGAACAACAGAAGAAGGCAAACAAAAGATTCTTGATTTAAATGATGCTCTTGAGGAATTAAAAAGTATTTTTAAATATGAGAAATTGACTAAAGATTATTCTGCAGCGATCAGAAAAAATTTATATAACGAATTAGCACGCAATATATATTCAAAGTTTCGTATAGATAAAGTCCTAGATGTTTCTGAATTACTTGATGCAATGGACTATGCTATTTCAATAAAATTTACAGATGATAGGGAATTTGCTAAGAAAAAAGTTACAGAAATCATTCAGATACTAAAAAAAAAATATAACTTTGAAATCGAATCATATGAAGATACATTCCTGAAACTGATAGCAAAAAAAGACAAAATCGAATTATTAGATACAGATCTAACAAAACAAAAATTATTTAAGGAATATAAACCTCTTGCAGAACTTAATTATCAGGTAAGTTTAAAAGAATTACCATCTGATGAAACATTGTATGAAGAAATGGTTTCCTTATTGGCCGAAAACTCAGTTTTAATTCCAAATACAGATTTTTTCATGTTGGCTTTTCTTGAACCTGAAATTGAAAGACAGTCAGGGCATTATGATTTTAATTATCCTATTAATACAGAATATTTTTACTATCTTAAAGGAACTGCAATAAATGTTTATCAACTCTCTGAAGATCAATGGAGAGGAATAGCATTAATAAGAGGAATTGTTCCAGAAGATTCAGCTACTGTAGCTTTTATTATGGGATACCAGAAGGAGTCATCAGTTGCTGGTATAACAAAACTACTCAAAGATAATCCAGAAACAGCCAAGAATAGGATATTGGCTGGAGACCTTGAAACGTATTTCTCTCATATTGGAAGAAAAAATATATCCTTAAAAATAGGAAAGCTAAAAGAAACATATAAAACTAATACAGACGAACTTGTTACAGGAGTTGTAGAACTCCTAAAATCTGGAACTGGTGGTACGATAGAAATTCCCACTGTTCCGAGAGAAAAAAAGACATTTGACAAGTTAGTTCAAAAGAATGGGGAATTAAAAGATTTTGTTTCATTTATTGTTAAAAATAAATCTGATGAGTTGCTTATTAATGAAATATCAACAGATTCAATAACTGTAGAGCGACTTCAAAGTTTGCTCCTTGCCAAAAAGAAGAAGACTACATACGTAAAGTTTTTATTGAATGTAATGAATGAATTACTTCTAGAAACAGATATTACACAATATAAATATGCATTTATAAAGGTTTCAAGTAGAACTCAGAAGGAACTTATTGACCAATCAGATGCAATATCTTTCATAAATATTTACTCGGTATTAGTTAATAGTGCAATTACAAATGGCATTATACAAAATTCTGATGAAATACAAAATTTCACAGAAGCTGAAAATACTATGAATAGTATTTATGACGCTTTATTAAATAGTTCAAAAGAATCAAAAAATAAAAAGAAATCAAAGTTTAGTAACTTGTTTCATAAGGGAGAAAAATAAACCATGCTCGGAAAAAAGTATTTAAATTCTATAATAAAAACAATCAAATCCGCTCCTGAAGCAGAAGTGAATGGAGCTGTTTTGGGAGATACTATTTTTTCTGTTGTAAATAAATCTTATTTGATGGACTTTGTAAAATCTAAAGTTCAGCCAAATACAGAGAGTATGCGCATACTTGTAGATTTAGTAAACAAAAACTATTTCGATACATTCTATAAACAGAATTATGATACAGCCGTAGAAAAAGCTAAAAAGATATTAGCAGCACACGATGCTTCTGAAACTCAAATAGACGAGTTTTTAAACACTTTTTTTGATTTCCCTGATAACGAAAATGAAGTTTCTGATGAAGAAAATGACACAATCCATGATTCTGAAGATATGGAAGAATCAATTGAAGAATTGGAAGAAACAGAGAAAGTAGAAGAAAGTGAAGATCCGAATGAAGATGAAGAAAATGACACAATCAATGATTCTGAAGATACTGAAGAATCAATTGAAGAATCGGAAGAAACAGAAAAAGTAGAAGAAACTGAAGTTCAGGATGAAGATGAAAAAATAACTGACAACGAAGAAGTAGTGGAAGAAGAAACAGTAGATGAAGAGGAATCAGTAGATCCAGTAAATGACTTTTCTAGGACTGAAGATTCAGTGACAAAAATAAATAAGTCTTTTGATGGCAAAATTTCATTTGTTATTAGAATGATCTTTGCTTTAGTTCTCTTTATCGCAGCACTTGGTGCTATTAAACCTACAGGTTCTGATAAATTCTATTTTGCATATTATGTAATCTTTATTTTATTCTCAATTGGAGTACTTTTCTGTTGTTGTGTAGCACAAAAAGATATTTCACTCTTGTGGAAGTTTTATAAAACTTTTAAAAGATCTCGTGGAAGAAGTGTAGATTTAAAATCAAGAAATAAAGCTATAAATGATATTTGTACTGCATACAAAGGTTCGTTTCTTTTAAATGAAACTTATAACAAGACCAGAGCAAATGCTGACTTGTATTTTGGTGGAGAGACGTATTTTAATGATATGAACAAAATTCCTATACAGTCTTTCTTAAAAATAATTCCAGGAACTTTTATTGGCTTTGGTATTTTGGGAACTTTTATTGGTTTTGCAGGGGGATTAAGTAGCATAAATATTGCTGATTCACAAAGTCTTTTAAACGGTGTACAAAATCTTTTGGATGGACTTAAAAGTGCATTTAATACATCAATTGTAGGCGTTCTTGCGTCAATGTTCTTAAATTTCTTTATGATTCATCCATTATTTAATCGTCTTGATAGATGTTCAAAAGAACTTTGTGATTATTTGGATATTAAATTCTTTGTCTCTGAAGTAGATGCAATGTCTGTAACTGATGCAAATAATAAACAAATTCCTTTTCCGCAAACATTGGGTATTGTTCTCGAAAAACTTGAACAGGTTGCATCAAATATAAACCAGATGGGTGCAACTGTAGGTGATCAGGTAACTCAATCTGTTAAGGCAACTCTTGATAAGACTATTGAAAAAATCATTAAAGAAGAAATCAAGAAACTTAAAGAAGAAATGAATAATTCAATATCTACTCTTCATGAATGTCAGGAAGCCTTGCAAAATGCACCTGCACATCTCAAAGAAGCCGCAGAAAAAATGCAGGAAGCTGCAAAAAATAATGATGAATTGTTCAAAAAGCAGAATCAAGAATCTGTCGAAGCATACAGCAGAGTTGTTGAATTCAGCCTGTCAAATTATAAACAGAAACTTGAAGGATATACTCAATCTATTGAACAGAACTTTAATAATCTTAATTCAAAATTTGCGGATTACACTAAGTTGATTGAAGAAACAAGCGAAGAAATGTTGAACATTAAAAATACTCTTGCACTTATGCCAGAAGATTTCAGCAATATAGATAAGTCTATTCAGAGAACGACAGAAAAACTTTCTTCAAATCAGACAACACTGGGAAATGCTCTTTCTGAATCAACCCAAGCCTTTGATAAGACAACTGAAATTAGCAGAGCTTTGACAGACGCATATGATTCACAGTCTAAGAAAATTGAAGAAATGCTCAGTAAATTTACTGATGTCCTGAATGAATATAAAGAAACAAGCAAAGAAAGTCAGGAATTGCTTGCCGGATTTAAAGGTATGGATGAGCAGATTGCAAAAATATTTGAACGAATCAATGAAAATACTCAGACATATTCTGAAGTTATTGGAAATAGCCTTACAAATTATCTCAAAGGATTCACTGATGCTACAAAAGATGTGTCTGCTAAATTTGCAAATGCAACAGATGCTCTTCGAGAAGAAGTTGAAAAGCTTAATAAAACAACTAAAGAAGATAAATAGGATTGTAGTCAATGCGTACAAAAAGATATCGACATATAGAAGAGAGTTCAAGTTACGACCTTTCAATAAGCGATTTGATGGCCGCACTTTGCTGTATTTTCGTTTTAGTAACAATCTCAATAGTAGCATCTCTTAAAGAAAAGAATAATCTTGCTGATAAATATCAGGAACTTCAGCAGGAAATTTACCTGGATTTATCAGAAGAAATGGGATCGGATTTGGAAAAATGGGGTGCAATAATAGATCCTGATACTCTGACAATTAGATTCTCAAGTGATGATGGATTTGATGCAAGAAGTGCAGAGTTAAAACCAGGATATAAAAAAGTTCTTCAGGAATTTTTTCCTAAGCTTGTTCAGATTTTGGAACAAGATAAATACAAAGATGAAATTGAAGAAATTCGTATTGAAGGTTTTACTGCTCCAGATCGTTCAGATCCATATGGCGAGGGCAGTGAACATGATTATGTATCAGGAGTTAAATTAAGTCAGGAAAGGACACAGAATGTTTTGTTGTATTGTCTTGAGCATACTAACTATTCGCAGGAAACAGATCCTGTATTAAAAGAGAAAGAAAAAGACTGGATTAGAAAGCATATTGTTTCTAATGGATATTCTCTTTCAAAACCATTAGGAATAGATGGTAAGTTAGTTGATGAAAATGGTCAGATTGATAAAGCCGCAACTCGCCGTGTAGAGTTTAGAATAAAGACAAATTCGGACAAAATCGTTCAGCAATTCCAGGAGATTAATGGTAATTAAACTATGGAATCATTAAAAGCTCTTGAATATTTAGATAATAGTCTCACTGATAGATTGATTCAAATAAAATCATTCCCATTTGCCAGTAAAGATATCGACAGACAGATTCGAAGTTTAACTTTGAATATAAAAAAGAAACTCAAAGTCGACTATTCCATTACAGTAAAATGTAAGCCAAAAGAAAAAGAACGTCTGGAAAAGATATTCATAAATTATTTAATTGGGAAAGGTGATGATTTTAACAGTCATTATATACAATTATTGGCTTGGAATTTAATTGATTTAAAAGTCATGAATGTTAAAAAAATTGGAAAACAATCTATATTCGAATATTCTCCAAATCTGCTTGCTCCATATACTGTTATAGAAAAAACTTTTAGACTTTTCCAAAAAAAAAGAATTGACCCGGAAAAAGTTTCCTTTGCTCTTATACTTAATTATCTGAATAATTATAAAATTGCTTCAAATCGTTATAAAAGTGAATTCAGAAGGTACTTGAAAAGCGTAAATTTCTCTGATGATTTAGATATTTATTTTAACATAAATAATGTTATCAATTATGCAATTACAAAAACTGCAAAGGTTTCTCAAATTAATGAACCGTATCCAGAGCGTTTAGTTAAATTAAAAATCAGGCAAAGAACATTAGATACAGTCTATTTTGCGGATGCATGGTTTGCATGGATGTTTAATGCTGCAAATCTTACAGATCAAGAATATGTATTAAAAAATATGAATTGCAGTTTTTTTAAGATTTGTAATGAAGACATGCAGAAGATAATTTTGGCAAAGGTTATTTATGATAATGGAATGAGTTATGTAATCAGAGAAAATCTAGAAGAGATTTGCTTAAAATATGTTTTTCCGTTAATTAAAAAAGGAAATCCTTTTAAGAAGGAATATTGGGATTTGAATTATACAGGTTCTTACAAAACATACTTAGATTCTGCATGGAGGTTCATAGAGCAGAATTTTGTAAAAAATAACGCCTGTAAGAATATGGTAAATTTCGAGGCTTAGTCTATGATTGTACCAGTACGCTATCCATTTAAGAATTTTTATATTGAAGAAAAAGATAATTCTTTAATATTAAAACCTGTTGTCGAAGATTATGATATTGAACAGCAAAAACTTTTTACTTTGATGTTAAATTTCGGATATATTGGATTTGAACCAGGTATTTTTGGAATTAATTCAAAGGAGATAATTTTATTCTGGGAATATTCAAAAAGTACAATTTTAAAAAATTATTCTCTCGAACAATATTATTCTGTCTTGGGATTAGGAAATATATATACTGAAAGAATACCAAGTATTAAAACTGAAGGTGCTTTTCATTCTAATGATTTCAGAATGACCGTTGTTTGGATAAAAATAGATTCAAATATGTTTTCTTCTCCAATAGCATATGAACAAAAAGGATTGAAACTTAGAGAGCTTGAATTTGGTGATACTCTGGGGGTTTTGTACCCTGAATACTTCAACCTTTATTATATGATTGATAATGCAAATTCCAGGTGGAAAGAATGGTCGCAGAAAGATAGATATGATTTTCTTGAAAAATTAGAGGCTCATTCTAAACTGAGGAAAATAATAATACCAACAAATTTAATGGAACTGCTTAATAAACATAAAAATGAAGAGGTGCAATGATGAAAAAATTACTGACATTTCTTTTTATTGGTTTTATCTCTGCTTCCTTATTTGCACAAAAAATTACTATAAGAACTGGAGATGCTTTAGCTATATCATTGACTGACTATTTGTTTCCAGTGGATATTACAGTTACAGGAAGTAAATGCAGTGTAACAGGCATTAAAAACGTTGATAAAGATTTGTGGTGTATTAGTATTACAGCATTTAAATCAGGAACAACATCTATTCCTGTAGTTTATGAATACTATGTAAAAAAAGATGATATAATTAATTTACGACGTATAACTGATCCAATGAAAGAATGCAGCCTGAGAGTTGACTCTATAACCTGGAATGAAGTCGTGTTAGATATTCAATAATTATAAAGGAGTTTGTTTTATGTATTGTAAAATCTGTGGTAAAGAAATATCTGAAGATACTAGATTTTGTCCAAGTTGTGGCGCTGCCCAACAAAGTTCTATTGTTAAAAAAGAAAATCCTGATGAATCTGACAAAAGCCGTCTTATAGCTTGTTTATTAGCTTTTTTTATCGGTGGTTTGGGGATACATCGATTTTATGTTGGAAAGATTGGAACTGGCATATGTCAAATTCTTTTAACATGTTGCTTTGGTGTTGGTTGTATCTGGGCTCTAATCGATTTTATTTTAATTGTATGTGGAAATTTTAAAGATAGCGATGGAAAGGTTGTTTCCAACTGGGATATTAATTAGAAAAAAAACATTTAGAAATTATCTCTGCCATAAAATATTTTATGTGACCGAGTAAGTCGAGAATGTTGTTTCGGGGCGTTGCGGGGTGTCCCCGCTAGAAGGGGTAGGCCGCAACCGTGTGCGGCCGGGGGGAAGGCTTTCCCCTACTTATTATTTTGTAAATCTATGTTTTTTATAAAACTGTTGGTGGTTCGCCGTGTTTCATTTTGTTTGTCAGGGATGTAAACATTGTAAGTGCGATTATTACGGCGATGGCGTCGGCGATTGGCTGGGCTAGGATTATTCCGTTCATTCCAAAGGAGTGGCTCATTATGAGGATTGCCGGTAAGAATACAAATCCCTGGCGACTGACTGCCAAAACAAGCGATTGTAAGCCTTTGCCCATTGCCTGGAACGTAAAGTTTAATACGAACATGATTCCAACGATTGGGGTTGAAGACATAAGAAGATAAATCATGCCTCTGCCCATGTAGATTACAGCCGGATCGTCTGAGAAGATTTTTACAATCTGGCTGGAGAAGATAAAGTAAATTCCTGTAAGAATAAAGCCTGCAATTACGTTTAAGAAAATTGAAAATCTTACAAACTGTTTTACGCGCTTTACGTTTTTTGCTCCGTAGTTGTAGCCGATTAATGGTGCAACGCCCATTCCAACTCCAAGCTGAATAAAAATGGCAAGCATGTTTGCTTTTAATGCGACGCCCATAGAAGCTGTCGGAATGTCGCCAAATACTGCAACTCCGTCAACAAATGTTTTGATTAATGGAATTAATTTTTCTGAAGTTACAGGAACATTGTAATATGCTGCGAGCAGGTTGTTCGTAAGAATTGAACTTAAGCTCATTAAAATGTTTGTAAGGCTGGCAGGAAGTCCGATTTCGAGAACGCCTTTTAAAATTCCGTTTGAAGTTTTAAAGAATTTCGGGTTCATCGAAAGTGTTGAATTTTTAGAAGCAACGTGAAGCAAATAAATGACAATTGTTACAAGGTTTGCAATTACTGTTGCAATTGCGGCTCCTTTTACGCCCATTCCAAGACAAGGAATTCCAAAAAAACTTTTAAGAATAAAAATCGGGTCAAGAATGATGTTTATAACTGTTCCTGCCATCATGCCGACCATTGAATTTTTAGAAGCGCCTTCGCCACGAATAAGGTTTGTAAAGGCGGTTGAAATTACGATTGCCGGTCCGCCAATTGCGATAATTGTAAGATAGTCGCGGGCAAAAACGGCTGTTGTTTCGGTTGTGCCGATAAGCTTTAGGATTGCAGTCATCTGCCAGATGATTAATGCTCCCCCGAGAATTCCTGTAAGCAGTCCTCCGTAAAAGCAGAATGACGAAATATTTTTTACTTTTGAATAATTTTTTTCGCCAAGTGCACGGCTTATGAACGAAGAACCGCCCATGCCGAAAATGTTTCCGGCTGCCATAAGAAACATAAAAATCGGAGTCGCAACGTTTACTGCTGCAAACTGACTCGGATCTCCTGTCTGTCCGACAAAGAATGCGTCAACCATATTGTAAAGTACGGTTACAATCATGCTTAAAACTGTCGGTAATGCAAAGTTAAAAACGGCCTTTGGAACAGGCGCGCGTTCGAAAATGTCTATATTTTTTATCATAGTGCGAAAATTATATAGGAATTCAAAAATGTGTCAATAAATGCTATTTTATAGAAGAATATGTAAATATCTGTAACTTTTTGCAATGATTTTCATTTAAACAAACGTGGATTTTTTCTGGGCCCGCTAAGGGGAATGGTTAATAAGGGTAAAATGACATTGTCACATCTTGCCCCGACAATTTTGTCATAGTCTGTCATTGTCGGACTTGATCCGACAATCTGTTGCGGAAGGAGATTCCCTGGTCGAGCCAGGGAATGACATAAAAGGTAAGTCCGGCAATGACACAGAAGGTAAGCCGTGGAATGACACAAAAGGTAAGTCGTGGAATGACACAGCAGGTAGGTCTGGTAATGACCGGCTGAGATAAGAGTGCTTGGCCCGACAATCTGGTCATAGTCTGTCATTGTCGGGTTTGACCCGACAATCTGGTGTGGAAGGAGATTCCCTGGTCAAGCCAGGGAATGACACACAAGGTAAGTCCGGCAATGACACAGAAGGTAAGCCCGGCAATGAGTAGCTGAGATAAGATTGCTTGCCCCGACAATTTTGTCATAGTCTGTCGTTGTCGGGTTTGCCCCGACAATCTGGTGTGGAAAGAGATTCCCTGGTCAAGCCAGGGAATGACACAGAAGATAAACCGTGGAATGGCACAGCAGGTAGGTCTGGTAATGACACAGAAGGTAAACCGTGGAATGGCACAGCAGGTAGGTCTGGTAATGACATAAAAGATAAGCCAGGGAATGACACAAAAGATAAGCCCAGCGATGGCACAGAAAGCAAGCCCGGCAATAACTAGCTGGGATAAGATTGCTTGACCTGACAATCTGGTGTGGAAAGAGATTCCCTGGTCGAGCCAGGGAATGACACAGACGGTAAGCCTGATAATGACACAAAAGGTAAGTCGTTGAATGACACAAAATATAACCCCAGCGATGACACAGCAGGTAAGTCCGGCAATGACCGGCTGAGATAAGCACGCTAAATGTCCGATTACGACAAGAAACGTTGAGAGAATTTAACTGATTTGATAAACTTCTAAAAATTATGAAAAAACTGATTCCTGTTGTTTTTATTATTGTTGCTGCCTTTTTAGCTTTCTTTTTAATCGGAAAAAATCTTTTTGTAAAAGATAATTCATATTCACGGGCAAAAATCGTAAAACCTGTTGTTGATTCGGATTCTGTTACTGATTCTTCGTTGGAAAGTGATTATGACGACTACGAACAGACTTCTTTTATTGAACTTGCGAACAACGAAACCTTATTGAGCGTTGTAACAATGGACATTGACGGCGACGGTTATGACGATCAGATAAATATTGTAAAAACTTCGCGGAGTCCTTTTTTGGGACTGATTATTGGTCTTTATAATCCTGGTACTTCGACTTATGTGCGTGCAACCTGGATTGCAACAAATATCAGCCAGATCAGAACTTTTGCCTGTACTGCGCTCGATGTAATCGGAAATCATAAAAATTCGCTTGTGTATCAGGGAATTACTGATTCCGGGCACTCTGTTTTGTGCATTTTTAATGGAAGTAAAAATAAAAAAGGTGAATTTGTTCTTACTAGAATCGGTGATTTTGAGGCCGACGGAACAATTTTTATTCAGCAGTCGGAACGCAACGAAGCTTACGAACTTAGCCAGACAAAGGCGGAAAGTTTTCCTGTTTGGGTTTATGCAGTTGACGCCGATGAAAGTTCTTCGGACAGCACAAAACTTGATCAGGTACAGACAATGTACGACTGGAACGAAAAAGAAGGTGTTTATACGCAGGTAAAGCAGGTTCGTGTAACTGGAAACAGAATCGCAGCAAAAGAGCTTGCAAGAATTCAGGATGGAACGGTTGCAACTTTTTCTAAGTTTCTTGACGGCTTGTGGTATAAAACTGACAATTCCGGAAAAGAAGTGCGCTATATCTTTTTTGACTATCAGGCGCAGGAAATTATTTTTCATTATGGAGATTCTGAAGAAGTTTATTCCTGGCTTGACTCAAAATTAAGACGCAACGGAATGTATTTTACTTCGATTAATAAGTCAATCGAAAACCTGCAGAGACGTTTTGATATTTCGCTTGTAAATGTTGATGAAATAAGAATCCGTATTCAGGATGATGTTCGAATGATTATTAGCGAAAGCACTCTCTGGGACGGAAATTATAAAAAAGTTAATTCAAAAATTGGTGCAAAACAGGTTGAAGCCGAAAACGAAAACGTAATTAAGAGCCTGGAAAAAGGCCCTGCCTGGCAAACTCTTGACGGAAATTATCTGATTTTTACAAACGAAGAATATTCTGTGGAAAATGAAAATTTTACGGATAACGGACGCTTTGTTTTAAATACGATTTCTGAAACTCAACTTATGCAGTTTAGAAGCAACACAAATGTAAGATTTTTTAACGGATATTATTCTGCAAGTTTTGCAAAGGTTAAAAAGACAGAAACCGATCGTCGTGGACGCACAAAGGAATTTATTGTTGACGATACGGACACAATAATTTTGCAGCCTGTAATTGTAAGTCCGGACGGATTTTTTGCGTCGGAAGCTCAGGGAATAACGTTAAAACGCACTGAATTAAAAAAGACAGATGAATAATTAAAACTTGTCTGCGTAATTTGTGGGCGCAAACGGAAGATGCGGATTTTTACAGAAGAAAATAGCCCCGGGTGGAGTGGCGCCGAAGGCGTTGCGCAGCAATAAAACCACGCAACACGGGATGCGGGCAAAAGTTGTGCTCCAGATTCCTCTATTGAAATTCTACTTTTAAATCAATAAAATGGTTGAATTATGACTGCAAATGAATTACGTTCGAAGTATATCGAATTTTTTAAATCAAAAAATCACGTTGAAATTTCTGGCCAGTCTTTGATTCCGGAAAATGATCCTTCTGTTTTGTTTACTACTGCGGGAATGCATCCGCTTGTTCCATATCTGCTTGGCGAGAAACATCCTGCCGGAACTCGTCTTACTGACTATCAAAAATGTGTACGCACTGGCGACATTGACGAAGTTGGAGATCCAAGCCATCTTACATGTTTTGAAATGCTCGGAAACTGGTCTTTGGGCGACTACTTTAAAAAAGAATCTATCGCTTTTTCTTATGAATTTTTGACAAGTCCAAAATGGCTTGCTCTTGATCCTCGTAAACTTTCTGTAACAGTTTTTGCCGGTGACGAAAACGCTCCACGCGACGAAGAAGCTGCCCAGGCCTGGAAAGATAACGGCATGCCAGAAGACAAGATTGCTTATCTTCCTGCAGAAGACAACTGGTGGGCTGCCGGTCCTGTTGGCCCTTGTGGTCCGGATACTGAAATTTTCTACTGGGTTGGCGAAGGCTTGCCGCCGGAAGGTTCAAATAAGGGAACTGACAGCGCAAACTGGCTTGAAATCTGGAACAACGTTTTTATGCAGTTTAACCGCATTGACGAAAAAACTCTCGAACCACTTCCAAAAAAGAACGTTGACACTGGGATGGGTCTTGAACGCACAAACTGCATTTTGCAGGGAAAAACTTCTGTTTATTTGACTGAAGTTTTCCAGCCAATCATTAAAAAAATCGAAGAACTTGCAAATTATACTTATGGCAGCGATGAAGAAAAAGATCGTTCTGTAAGAATTATTGCTGACCATAGCCGTGCGTCTGTATTTATTATTGGAGACCCGAAAGGCGTTTCTCCGTCTAACGTTGGCGCTGGATATGTTTTGCGTCGTTTGATTCGTCGCGCAGTTCGCCACGGAATGAAGCTTGGAATTGAAAAATCGTTCCTTGCAGAAATTGCCGATGCTGTAATCGATAACTTTAAGATTGCTTATCCTGAGCTTGAACAGAATGCAGCTAAAATTAAGCAGGAACTTACTGCTGAAGAAGAAAAATTTCGCCAGACTCTCAAAAAGGGCGAAGCTGAATTTCAGAAACTCCTTCCAAATTTAATGAAGAATCCAAAGAAAATTATTTCTGGAAAGGTTGCTTACAATCTTTACGAAACTTATGGTTATCCTTTGGAACTTACTCAGGAACTCGGAGCTGAAAACGGCTTTACTGTTGATGTTGAGGGATTTAAGGAAGCAGAAAAAAAACACCAGGAAGCTTCTAAAACTCTCGATGCAGGAAAAGCAAAGGGCGGTCTGGCTGAACAGTCTGACGTTGCAACAAAGTATCACACTGCAACACACCTTTTGCAGCAAGCACTTGTTGAAGTTCTTGGCGACAGTGTTGCTCAGAAAGGTTCTAACATTAACAATGAACGCATGAGATTTGACTTTACTTTTGAACGCCCAATGGAAAAGGCAGAAATCGAAAAGGTTGAATCAATCGTAAACGAAAAAATTAAGGAAGACCTGCCTGTTACAATGGAAATTATGACACTTGACGACGCTAAAAAAGCTGGTGCTCGTGCATTGTTCTCTAATAAATACGGTGAACAGGTTAAGGTTTATACAATTGGACGTGATCCAAAAAATGACTGGTTCTCTAAGGAAGTTTGTGGTGGACCTCATGTTCAGCACACTGCACAGATTGGCGAATTTAAGATTACAAAAGAGCAGTCTTCTTCTGCCGGTGTAAGAAGAATTCGTGCAGTAATTTCTGGCGGGCTTCCGCTGGATCCTCAGTAGAGCGTAACCAGTATTCTTTAAAATTGTTATAAAATTAAGGATTTTCGTCTTTACGGAAATAAAAAAGTATAAGGAAAGTTTATGAAACGTTTAGCACTTTGTGTATCTATGATTTTAATGACTTGTAGTGCAATTTTTGCTCAGGCTGATTTGCAGCCGCTGGCAACAATAAAACTCAACAAGTCTGAAACAATCACTTTAAAGCAGCTTAAAAACCGGGTTGATGTATACGGAAAGCAGAATGGAATTTCGTCTTTTACGGTAGAACAGAAAAAAGAGATTCTTAATGCAATGATTGACGAAAAACTCGTTGTTCAGGCAGCTACAAAGGCAGGACTTGTTCTTACAGATACTCAGGTGAATCAGTATTTTATGCAGAACGTAAGTCAGCAGTTTGGAAGAACTCTTACCGAAGCTGAATTTGAAGAAATCGTAAAACAGCAGACTGGTCAGTCGCTTGATGATTATATGAAGTCAACAACTGGCATGGGACTTGATGAATACAAATCTTATTTAAAGAGTCAGTTGATTGCTCAGCAGTATGTTCTTCAACAGAAACAGTCAGAAATTCAAAATGCAGCTCCAAGCGATGAAGAAATCCGTGCTTTTTATGAATTGAATAAGGCAAGTTTTGTTCAGGCTGATATGCTCAAACTTTTCCTTGTAATTTTCCCTAAGGGCGATAATGCAGAAAGCGTAAAAGACAAGGCTCAGAAACTTTTGAATGATTTTACTGGCAAAAAAGTAACTTCGGACAAAATAAAGAATGATGCAGCTAATTCAAAAGATTATCAGGGTGGAGACCTTTTTATAAGCAAGACAGCTCAGCATGCTCAGCAGCTTGGCGTTACTTATAATGAACTTTTGGAATTGTTCAGCAAAGATATTGGATATATTTCTACTCTTACAGAAACAAAGACTGACTTTCAGTTTTATTCAATCCGTGGAAAGTATCCTGCAAAAATGCTTGGTTTGAGTGACCTTGTTCAGCCGGAAACAACAATTACTGTTTACGACTACATTAAGTCAAATCTTACTCAGCAGAAGCAGAGTCAGGCAATGATTGCGGCTGTTCAGGCAGTTACAAAAGAACTTCACACTCCGGAAAACGTTGTTCTTAAAAAAGAAGGACAGGCTCTCGACAAATTACTTAACTGGAAATAAGGAATATAAAGGTGTCTAGAACTAGTGGAAGAATTCTTGCATTCCAGGGATTGTATTCTTGGGATGTCGGTGGAATGGCAAAAGATGAAGTTTTAACATTGTCATGGCCAAAAGACGAAAAAGAAGATGTTGACGGCTCAGACGAAAAAGTTGATATGGAAACTGCAACTTTTGCCAGAATCCTGATTGCTGGAACAATTGATAACCAGGCTCAAATCGATGAACTTATAAAAGAAAATCTTAAGGGTTGGGACTTTAACCGTGTAAATAAGGTTACGCTTGCAATTTTAAGAATGAGCGTTTATTCCCTGCTTTTTCAAAAAGATGTTGAAAGTGCAATCGTAATTGATGAAGCAATTGGAATTGCAAAAAAATATGGTCAGGACGAAGCATTTAAATTTGTAAATGGGGTTCTGGATAAAATCAGCAAAAAAATTCAATCTGCGTAATTGCGGATTTGCTTTTGCGTATGAAAAAAAACTGGAAGCTTTTCTCCAGAACTAATGTTCCGGCGGTAATCTGTTTATTTGCCGGAATTTTTCTTTTTTCCTGTTCAAATAATTCCAGCGACGGCTCTTTTGCGTCTGCATTGGAATTAACAGATTCTTATATTCGCCTTGGTCAAACAGCGGATGCCTTAAAATCCTTAAAACAAACTTCAAAATCAGCATATAGCGCGTATGCCCGCTTAGGAATTTACAAAAGATATGAACAGCTTGGCGAAACTGTTCTTGCTGGCAAAACTCTCGAAAAAGCATTAAAAAAAATTCCTGACAGCCTTGAACTAAAGGCGGTTTATTCTCAGTTTTTAATAAAAAACGGGCGGATTGAAGAAGCTCTTGCCCTTAGTTCTGTTCTTGCCGGAACAAAATATGGCTCAATTTATTCTTACTGTGTTTTAAATTCGAAAGACAGGGAAAAACTTTTAGAAAATTCACTTTTTAAAATTTACAGTGACTGTTACGAAGCAACGAAAAATGAACAGTGGCTTTTAAAATCTGCAATTCCTTATTTAAAAAAAGGAGAATATGGGAAGGCTGCAGGTTTACAAAAAACTTTTGAAACTAAAAATCCTTTGTTCTGGGCTAAAGTTCAGTTTGATGCCGGAAATTATGATTTGTGTCTTCAGAATCTGGAAAATGCCGGGGAGATTAAAATCGATAAAAGCATGATTCCGCTTGCAAGCGATGCTTTTTATCTTTTGGGTGATTTTGATTCTGCAGAAAAAGAAAGGGAAAAACTGTTAAAAACGAACGAAAACGTGCAAGATTGCCCTTTAACCTATGTAAACAGCGCAATCTGGGCTTATAACGCAAAACAGTACGCGCGTTCTTACGATTTATTGATGCGCGTTATTATGAGCGATTGCGAAAATATTCCAGCTCTCTTAACTTATGGAAAATTTGCCCGGGAAGACAGCCAGGAAGCTGAAAGCGATTTTTTTGAGCGGGAATTACGAAAAACGACTCTGCGCACTTATGCGATGCAGCAAAAAGATGAACGTCCGAGATTTTTACTTGATGACGCAATTTTCAGGATTGAAGAACTTATAAAAAAACAAAGGCTGAATGAAAATTCTGTTGATGACGAGCTTTTGGTTGAACGCCTTGCGCTGTGGTTAAGTAAATGCTCAGATGCAGTGCAAAATAAAAAAGAGGCGGAAATCTGGAAAACTCTTGAAAATAACGAAATTGCTGACAGTCTTTATCCGCCAAAGCTTGTTAATTTTGCGGTCTGTGCATTGTTGAATTTTGGAAAAGAAAGTGAAGCGCGGGAACTTTTTGAAAAATATCTTGATTGCCGTTACAAGTTAAAAGAAAAAACTGAAAAACAGGATGAAGTTGTTTACGACGTTTTTGGTGGCGAAAAACGGTATTCTGCGCCGGAAGTTCCGGATTTTGTAATAAAGGCGGCTTTTGGAGAGCGGGCTAGCGAGTATGCACCGACAATGGAATTGTGGGAAGTAGAAATGGCAGCCTATTTTTCGATGCTCGACGAAAATTTTAATGCCGGCAAACGCCTTTATGAATACGCTCTTTTTGAAACTGGTGGAATAAAAAGTAAGCAGAATAATGAGCAGATTACGGCTTTTAACAGAATGTGCAATGTAAGTTCTGCGGTAAATCTGGCGTCGCTTTATGCTGGAACTGGAGAACTGAATAAGGCTTTGAGTTTGTATGGGCTTGCAAGTGGAAGAACAAGAAATAAAAAACTAAAGTCTAAGATTTTATACAGAACGGCTTTGGTACAGTCAGACATGCAAAATAAAGACGGGGCGATTCTTTCGCTTGAATACGCAATCAGTTTAGATCCGTTGAATGCTGAAGCAAGATTACTGGAAAAGAAATTAAAAAATTAAAAACGAATAGGTGAAAGCTGGCTCTGATAAGTGTAAAAAGAGATTGTCGGGTCAAGATGAGACAATGACATGTGGGACAAGATTGCCGTGTCGCCTCCCGGCAATGACACGGTATATTGTCATTCCCTTGCCTGACAAGGGAATCTCTCTTTACATAGATTGTCGTATCAAGTACGACAATGACATGTTGGACAAGATTGTCGGGTCAAGCCCGACAATGACAAGTTGGGACAAGATTGTCGTATCAAGTACGACAATGACAGGTTGGGCTAGATTGCCGTGTCGCCTCCCCGGCAATGACACGGTATACTGTCATTCCCGCACTTGATGCGGGAATCTCATAAAAAACTGTCATTTCCTTGCCTGACAAGGGAATCTCTCTTTACATAGATTGTCGGGTCAAGCCCGACAATGACAGGCTGGGGCTAGATTGTCGGGTCAAGCCCGACAATGACATGTGGGACAAGCCCGACAATGACAAGCTGAAACTAGTGAACAGCAATTACTCTACAACTGCGATGATGTCTGAGTTTTTTACGATTAAATAATCTTCGCCGTCCATTTTTACCTGAACGCCTGAATATTTATCGTACATTACGCGATCACCAACTTTTACAGTGATTTTTTCTTTTTCTGTTCCTGGGCCAACTGCTTCTACAGTTGCAGTCTGAGTTTTTTCCTGGGCAGAATCTGGAAGAATGATTCCTGATTTTGTTGTTGATTCTGCTTTTTCTTCTTTAAGAAGTACTCTGTCTGCAAGTGGTTTTAATTTCATATATTACCTCCAAAATTTTGCAATAAATTAAAGGAACTGTCCGGTTTGAAGGCAGTTCTTTTTTGCTTTTTATAATTTTAAATATATAAATTTTGATTCTTAATCGTCAATAAAAATCTTTTTAAAGTAAGTTTTGTGAATGCTGTCTGTAAAACGGTGTCATTCAGGCACGGAAAGAAGGAATTTTTTTGTACAACGGAATAAAAATGATTGTGTCAAAATGTCGCAGGTGAGGTTTGTAACCTGGATTGTGGGTCAAAACGATACAGTTTTATTGCGCCCCAGGGCCGCAAGGGGCCTTGGCCGTCCGCAGGACCGCGCGTTAGCAAGCCTGGAGGCACTGGAAAGCCTGTAAAATGCCGGTTGTAAGCTCTGAAAATCATTGATTTGTTGGAAAAATGTGGCGCCAAAAGAAAAATAAAAATATAAAAAGTTGGCACGGAACTTGCTAGTAAATTAGTGAAAAACTTTTACAACAAGGGGCGTTTTTATGACAAAAGATGATGAAATTTTGGGAATGTATCTTAACGAAATCAATAAAATCCCGTTGCTCGACCATGATGAAGAAACTGAGCTTGCAGTAAAGGCTCGTGATGGCGATAAGGCTGCTAAAGATAAAATTGTAAAGGCGAATCTCAGATTTGTTGTAAATGTTGCAAAAAAATATCAGAATCACGGACTTGAACTTTCTGATTTAATCAGCGAAGGAAATATTGGTCTTTTGACTGCAATTGAAAAATTTGATGTTACAAAGGGCTATCATTTTATTTCGTATGCTGTCTGGTGGATTAGACAGGCAATTATGAAGGCAATTTGCGAAAAAGGTCGTTCAATCCGTCTGCCAATGAACCGCGTAAATGAGCTTGTTCAGATTGAAAAGGCTAAAAAGAGTGTTCATGGAAATAAATCTGAAGAACAGGAAATCGAAGCTGTTGCACGCATGCTTGGAATGGAAAAAAATCATGTGCGCGAAATGCTTAATATCAGCCGCGAAATGGTTAGCTTAGACGCTCAGATTGAAGGAAGCGAAGGCGATGGCGGAACTGTGGGCGACTTTGTAAAAGACGAAAAATATTCAAATGTAGACGAAAAAGTTATGAATGAAAGTTTGCAGAATGAATTGAACAAGGTTTTGGGTACTTTAAAACCTGCCGAAGAAAAAGTTCTGCGCCTGCGTTACGGTCTTGGTGGAAACAAACCAATGTCTCTTGCTCAGGTTGGTGAACACTGCAACCTGACAAAAGAAAGAATCCGCCAGATTGAAAAAACTGCAATCGTAAGAATGCAGCATCCTGTTCGCGCAAGAAAACTCGAAAGTTTTGTAGCTTAATTTGTTTTATCGTATATTGCCTGCTCGTAGCTGAAAGCATCGGCGCGGGCAGCGTTCATTATTGGCTGGTCCTTAAAAAGGTCGGCGAGGGCAAATGTCAGTTCGCCGCTTTGGGCTGTGCCTGTAATTTCGCCAGGACCGCGAAGTTTTAGGTCTTCTTCTGCAATCTTAAATCCGTCGGTTGTCTGACGGATTGCCTTCATTCTTGCAATTCCGTTTTCTGTAATATTTTTTGAATAAATTAAAAAACAGTAAGACTGTTTGCTGTCGCGTCCTACCCGGCCACGCAACTGGTGCAGGGCGGCAAGTCCAAATCGGTCGGCCTGTTCAATTACCATGCAGCTTGCGTTTGGAACGTTTACTCCAACTTCTACAACCGTTGTTGCAACGAGAATATTTATCTTGCCTGCCTTAAAATCTTCGAGAATGCGGTTTTGTTCTTCTTCTTCAATTTTGCCGTGAATTAAGGCGCATTTGTATTCAGGGTAAACCTGTGTCTGTAAAAAGTTGAATGCATCTTGCGCGGCTTTTAGAGATTCTTTTTCTTTGTGGAAAAGGTTGTCCGATTCTGTTTCTTCGTCTGTACCTGGTTCTGAGGCGATTGCAGGGTAAACAAAATAAGCCTGGTGGCCTTTTTTTAGTTCGACTCGGACTGCTTCGTAGGCGTTTTTTTCGTTGCCGGCTTTTGTAAGATATGTTTGAATCGGCTTACGCCCCTGTGGCATTGTGTGAATCGTTAAAATGTCGAGGTCACCGAATGCGGTCAGGGCGAGTGTCTGTGGAATTGGAGTTGCGCTCATCATTAAAAGGTTTGGCTCTTTTAGTTTTGGTTCTGTGCCGTTGCGCCCTTTGTCGATTATGGCAGAGCGTTGCATTACGCCGAATCTGTGCTGTTCGTCGATTATTGCCAGGGCAAGGTCTTTGTACTGAACGTTTTTAGAAAAAAGCGCATGTGTGCCGATTACGAGGTTTACGGTTCCGTCTTTTAAGGCCTGTAAAAGCTGGAGGCGGCCTTTTGAATTGATGTTACCCGTTAAGTAGGCAACGTTTACGTTTAGTGCCTGCAAGTCGGTTGCGGCGTTTTCTGCGTGCTGGCGGGCAAGAATTTCTGTTGGGGCCATAAATGCAACCTGGCTCCCCCAGTCGATTACGCGCAGGGCGGCAAAAAAAGAAACAAGAGTTTTGCCACTTCCGACGTCGCCCTGTAAAAGTGTGCGCATGGCAAAAGCGTGGCGAGATCCTTGTTCTGCCTGGCTGTCGCTTTCTTTTGTATTTGCTGCACTTTCGTAGCTTTTGTCGATGTCAGAGTTCATCTGGAGAATTACTTTTTTTTGGTCGGCCGTTGGTTCAAAGTTAAGCCTTGAAAGGTACTGTTTTTGTCTTGGAGACAGGCTTGAATTAAACTCTGCTGTTAAATCCTGTAAAGAGTTTTCTTGGGTTGGGCTTTGTTCCGGCAGGGCGGACTCGTCAGCGGTTAAAAGGGGAAGTTTTCCGCGATGTTCGAGGGACTGTCTTGCAATTGCACATTGGAAAAAAAAGAATTCTTCGTAGACTATTGTTTTTCTGGCAAGAGAAAAACTTTCAAAATTTGTCGGGGAATGAATTATTTTTATTGCCTCCCGCTTGTGTAAAAGTTTGTGGCGGCTTATTAAATATTCACTTAAATCGTCTTCTATTCCAAAGGCAAACTGAGAAATTGCTGCGCTTACTGCCTTGCGTACTGTTTTTTGGCTTAAGCCTTCTGTTAAATGATAAACGGGGAAAATCTTACTGTCGGGTGGAAGTGTGTTTTTAAAATCTTCGAGAGAACCGTTGTCGGCAATTTTTTCTGCTTCGAAAGAAGAAGACTGAAGGTTGTTGTATTTTAATTCAAAATGGCCGGTAACGCTGATTATTGAGTCAATTGGAAACGATTTTTCTAAAAACGGACGGTTAAAGGCAATGAGCTGGGCGTTTGCTGTTCCGTCGTTTATTAAGATTTTTAGGGTTTTCATTTTTCCGTAGCCGAACCATTCGTGGCCAAAAACTTTAGCGATTGTGTGGGCTTTTGGAAAATTCAGGCTTTCGCGTAAAGTTATTTTTTTTGTGCGGTCATCGTAGGTGCGCGGATAAAATTGAAGAAGGTCTGCGATTGTAAAAATGTTTAACGTGGCAAAGGCAGAGGCTGTTTTTGTTCCAACTCCTGGAAGCGAAGAAATTGAATTTTTTATTTCTGAAAGTTTCATTTTTTTTCACTCCAGGAGAATTTTTTAGAATTTTAGAACGGAAGGTGAATTGCGAGGTTGCAGAGAATTTTTACTAAAATATTTGTAACCTGGACACAAACAATTAAGAATGCAATCGAAATTATTAAGGCGGTTGTAAACGAAATTATTCTGCGTACGAAAATTTTTGAAATTTTAAATATTACCGGCGAAATAAGATTGTCCAGCGAGTCCCACAGCGGGCTGTAAGAGCGGTAAGAAGAACGTTTTGCCATAAGGCGCATTATTGCAAAAGAAACGAGGCGGATAATTAAAACAACGATTATAAAGTTTACGATTGAAGAAACAAGCGACCAGATAAGGCTTATAAAAACAGCTAAAAAATAGCCGACCGTAAGTGTCTGTTGAACGCTCAAGCTCGAAAGAATTGTTGCCGCACCAAAAAGAACGCAGAGGGCAACGGCTGGCGAAAAATCCAGTCCACGGAAATTTAAAAAGCGCAGTTTTCTAAAAATATTTAAATAAGGATCGCAGATTGCAGACAAAAATCTTCCGAGCTGCGAGTAATTTAGTCTTGGAAACCAGGTTAAAAAGATTCTGACAAAGCAGATAAAAGAATAAATGTTTACGAGCGAAGATAAATATTTAAAAATTTGAGACATTTTATTCCTCCAAATAATTAATGTTCAATTTTGTCATTGGCACAATTTCCGCCAAAGTGTTATTGCCGGGAGCCGACACGGCAATCTAGCTCCAGCCTGTCAGTGTAGTGCCCCGCCCCGACAATCTTGTTCCATATGTCATTGTCTCACCTTGACCCGACAATCTGCTTAAACAAGAGATTCCCTTGTCAAGCAAGGGAATGACACGGTCGTCA
>CAVJSA010000025.1:22327-35498 GCA_963651875.1 Lachnospiraceae bacterium
CTCTTCGATAAAATCGCCTGTTCCTGGAACAGAAATCTGGGTGTTTGCTTTAATAATATAAGATTTTTCTCCTGCATTTATATGAAAATATACTGAACATCTACCGGATTTACCAAGTAAAAATTCTTTTAAATTGAATAGTTGTGATTCTTCCTTAAATCCGTCTTCCAGCTGAACGTGAACTTCCTGGATTGCACGGTTTTTTAACAGTTCAGGATCTTCTAATGAGTCAACTAAGAACGAAATATCTTCTCTTTCAGGATTTGAGTTGACCTTGCCACGGAAGGCATAAACTTTGTCAACTTCAATTTTAGAAGAAAGCTGCTCCCAGACTTTAGGAAAGAACGTAAGTGAAATTGTTCCCGAATAATCCTGCAATTTTGCAATGCCCATCGTTGTCTGGTTCTTTGTAACGACCGTACGCAACTCTGTAATCAGACCAATGGTTGTGTATTCTTTTTCTGTATTTTTTAATTGCCACCGGTTTGCGCCAGAAGCAATGGCTGCTGCACGAATGCTTTTTGCAGTTTTTGTCTCTCGGGCAATGTTTTGCGAATTGAGAGTTGCTTTTTCGCAGGCTTTTTTATAGTCGTCGAGAGGATGCCCGGAAACGTAACAGCCGATCAATTCTTTTTCCATATTCAATTTTTCCATTTTGGAAGAATCTGGAATTTCGTCAAACTTGTATTCAGAAAATTCCTGAATGCCTGTATTTTCGAACAGACTGATTTGTCCGTCGTCGCCACCAGAAACTTTTTTTTCTGTGTAAGCCCAGGCTTTGTCCAGGTTTGCAATTAAGGTTGGGCGGTTTTGACCAAGGTTGTCGAATCCTCCGCACTTGATTAAAACTTCGACCGCCTTTTTATTGATTGCAAGTTTTTCACCTTTTTTCTGCCTGGTTTCTTCGTCTAAAACGTCTTCCTTTACCATGATCATGCGTTCAAGAAAATCCATGAACGACTTAAATGGTCCGTTTTGCGTGCGTTCTCGTACAATGGCATTTGCCGCAGAAGTTCCCATCCCTTTTATTCCGCGGAAACCAAAAACAATATGTCCGTCTACAACGTCAAAGTTTGCATCCGAACGGTTTACATCTGGCGGATCTACGGCAATGCCCATGCGCCGGGCTTCTGCAATGTAAACAGGCAGGCCGTCTGTAGAAGTAATTTCGTTTGTAAGGTTTGCCGCCATAAACTCTGCCGGGCGATTCGCCTTGAGCCAGCCTGTTCTGTATGCGAGGACTGAATACGCCGCCGCATGAGATTTATTAAAACCGTAACCGGCAAACGGAATCATAATTTCAAAAATTTCGTCAGCGTGTTCTTTTGTAAATCCCTGCTTTATTGCGCCTTCTTCAAATTCAACCTTTTTGCCCATCATTACTTCAGGCTTTTTCTTTCCCATGGCACGACGCAGCATGTCGGCTCCACCAAGAGAGAATCCCGCAATTTTCTGCGAAACCTGCATAATCTGTTCCTGGTAAACCATAACGCCGTAAGTTTCTTTCAGGATAGGCTCAAGACAAGGGTCTGGGTAATGAATTGTTTCCGGCTTCCATTTTCCGTCAATGTAGTTTGGAATAAAGTCCATTGGTCCCGGGCGGTAAAGCGCGTTTAAGGCTACAAGGTCTTCGATTTTTTCCGGCTGGAACTGACGCAGAATTTTCTGCATTCCCGGGGATTCAAACTGAAAGACTGCAACTGAGTCTCCGCGACAGAACAGTTCAAATGTTTTTTTGTCTGTTTCGCTTACGTTTGCGCAAATAAACTTTTCTTCACCTTCTTTTCGGTGCTTGTTGATAATGTCTTCGGCATAGCGGATCAGCGAAAGCGTTTTTAATCCAAGATAGTCGAACTTTACAAGGCCGCAAGGTTCAATAATGTCCATTGTGTATTGAACGCCGACTTCGCCCGTTTTTGAATCCTTAAATACCGGCGCCCAGTTTGGCAGGGCGGTTAAACCGATTACCATTCCGGAAGCGTGCAGACCGGTGTTTCTTTTACAGCCTTCGAGCTTGAGTGCAAGGTCAAAAAGTTTTTCGTAGCGCGGATCATGCCTGAACTCAGCGAGCTGTCCTCCATCCGGGAACTTTTCCGTAGGCGGTTCAAAACAGTTCTTTAGTTTTGCCTTTAAGTTTTCCGAAACCTTTGATTTAAGCATGTTTACTTCGGAAAGCGGAATGCCTAAGGTGCGGCCAACGTCGGCAATACAGTTTTTTGGTTTTAACGTACCAAAGGTAACAATGTGGCCAACCTGAGGATCTCCGTAAAGGTCGCGCGTGTGCTGGATAATGTCCTGGCGATAGTCGAAATCCATATCAACGTCAAAATCTGGCATGGAAACACGTTCAGGATTTAAGAATCGTTCAAAAATAAGTTTGTAGCGGAAAGGGTCAATGTCCGTAATTCCAAGACAGTAGGCAACAAGACTACCGGCACCAGAACCACGCCCCGGCCCAATCGGAATATATGGTTTTTCGCAGTTGTTTACGTTGTCCCAGGTAGACTTAGACCAGTTGATAAATTCCCATACAATCAAAAAGTAGCCGGAAAAGCCCATCTTAAAAATAATTCCAAGCTCGTATTCTGCGCGCTGGCGTATTTTTGGCGTAATCTGCGGATAGCGCTTTCTTAAGCCTTTTTCTACAAGGTGGCGAACATAGTCGTCCTGGTTAGAAACATAATCGTCTCCGTGAGTCTGAAATTCTTCTGGAAGTTCAAACCGGGGCAGACATTCCTTTAATTCCTGGGTCTTGTACTGCTTAATCGTAAGATTGCACATATTTGCAATCTTTATCGTGTTTTCGTATGCGTCAGGGCAGTCCGGGAACAAAAGCCGCATTTCCTGCTCTGTCTTAAAATACCATTCGTGTCTTTCGCCGCCCATCGTCTGGTGAGGCTCTCTCATGTTTTTCTTAAAGCCGATACAGCGCAGACAGTCCTGAGCTTCCCAGTCTTCTTTTTCGATATAGTGAATATCGTTTGTTACAACGAGCGGAATATCGAGTTTGCGCGCCATGGCAATGAGTTTTTTGTTTACGGTTTTCTGGTCTTCCAGCCCGTGATCCTGCAATTCAATGTAATAGTGGTCTGGCCCAAAAAGATTTTTGTATTTTAAGGCAAGTTCTTCGGCCTCTGCATCTTTGCCGGACAGCAAGAGTTGAGGCAGTTCACCGGCAATACAGGCAGAACAGCAGATTAAGCCTTCGTGGTATTTTTCTAAAAGTTCAAAGTCAATGCGAGGTTTGCCGTAATAAAGGCCTTCCTGGTAAGCAATCGACGAAAGCCAGCTCATGTTTTCGTAGCCTTTCTGGTTTTCGCACAACAAAATTAAATGAAAGTAATGAGCCTGCCGGTCTCCGTCTTCGCCTTTGTGAGAATACGGAACATCATTTTTTTCTAAGTGGCTTCCATAAGCAACGTAAAATTCTTCTCCGACAATCGGATTGATTCCATTTACGTGGCAGAGTTTTTCAAAATTGAGAGCTCCAAACATATTGCCGTGATCGGTCAGGGCAAGGGCGGGCATATTCAGTTTTTTAGCCTTTGCAACAAGGTCGTCAAGTTTTGCACAACTGTCCAAAAGCGAGTAGTCCGAGTGAACATGAAGATGAACAAATCCTGCAACCGGAGTGCCTTCCGGGGCCGGGTCAAAAACGTGGTAATCTGCCATAAAAACCTCTTAAAAAAGTGAATGATTTTACCACAAAAAAACGACTCTTTTAATAAGGTCCGGAAAAGTTTGTTTTTATTTTTTTGGGAGCGCAATTAGCACAGAATATCTGCAATTTACAGCCTGCACCTTGTCTAAAAGGCTTTCCCGCTTTTCGAGGTTCCGCTTTCGCTTCAGTGCTTTGCACCGCACTGCGTGCGCCTCTACAATCGGGGCTAGGCTTTGTTTTTAATGCTTTTTTAAAAATTCAACAGCTCCCAGACCTGCGACAGCTCCTTCGTAAACTGCCTTGCTTACCTGTAAAAGTCCGCCGGTGGCGTTTCCGCAGGCAAAAATGCCCGGAACGTTTGTCTGCATTTTTTCGTCAGTTTTAATGCTGTCGCCGTTCAACAAAATGCCGATTTTTTTTGCAAAATTGCAGGCGCCGGCTTCGCCTAAAGCAATAAAGATTCCGTCTGTTTGTAATTCACTGCCGTCGGCAAAGACAACGCTGCTTACTTTGCCTTCGGCGTTGCCTTTTATCTGTTCTATCCTGCGTTCGTCAACTTTTAAAGAACCGCCGGTCAAAGATTTTATTATCTGTGCGTCTTCGCCATTTGTTAAAACTGTCAGCGACGAAACAACGTTTTTTAAATCGTCTGCCTCGCTTACTGCAAACTGACCGTTTCCGATAACGACAACATTTTTTTTGCGGTAAAAAAACGCATCGCAGATTGCGCAGTAGCTTACGCCCCTGCCTTCAAAGTCTGCAATGTTTTTTATGTTCGGACGCAGTTTTTTGTTGCCGGTTGCTAAAATGAGCGAGCGACAATTATAAGCCTTGTCGTTTGTTGCAACATTAAAACTTAAATCGTCTGCAATGCTTACGTTTGTAACTTCTGCCTTTACGACTGTAGCTCCAATGTTCTTTGCCTGTTCAATGCCGTTTTCGTATAATTGTGCACCACTGATTCCGTCAGGAAAGCCGTAATAATTTTCTATTTTGTGAGCTTTTTCGAGCGCGAGTGGCCCGTTGTGTATAATTAAAACCTTAAATCCGGCACGTACTGCGTACAAGGCCGCAGAAACTCCTGCAGGACCACCGCCGATAATCGTTAAATCAAAAACATTCATTTGCGCTAAGTTTAACAACTCGAATGTCGAGTTTCAATAAAAACAGCCTTTCGCCGAAAAACTTTCGAGACTGAGGATTTTTGAATGAGCTCAAAAAACTAGCCGGGATTGGAGAGGCGCACGCAGTGCGGTGCAAAGCACTGTAGCGCAGGCGGAACCTCGCAAAGCCCGACGAGACTGTGCCTGCGCTCCAGAAAGAACTAAAAGCGCTCTCCATTTATAAAAGTCGGGATTTTTAGTATATTTTTTTTATGATTGACCTACATTCTCATTCTTCTGCTTCTGACGGACTTTTGTCTCCTGGAGATTCTGCGCGTTATGCTGCCGAAAAAGGGCTTACAACCTGGGCTTTAACTGACCACGACACTGTTGACGGCTTAAAAGATGCTGCAAAAGTATGCCTGCAAACCGGCGTAAACTTTGTTCCCGGAATCGAAATTACAATTGCCTGGCCAACTGGAGAATTCCATTTGCTTGGGCTTGGGCTGCGTAAAAAAAGTGAAGAATTAAAGAATGTTATTGAATATGTTACTCACGAACGACACGAACGAAATCTGCAGATTGTAAAAAAGATGAACGACGACGGCTACAATTTTACTCTCGAACAGATTGAATCTTCTTTTACGGCAAGCCAGATCGGGCGGCCTCACTTTGCGGATTTTTTAGTTCAGCAGGGAATTGTCCGTAACCGGCAGGAAGCCTTTGACCGTTTTTTTGCTCATGGTCAGAAATGGTATGCTTCGCATAACGGCGAAAACCTGGAAACTGCGGTTGAAGCAATTAAAACTTCGGGCGGAGTGCCTGTTCTGGCTCATCCAATGTCGCTTTATGTTGGAATGTCGGGTTTAGAAGAAGTAATTACTTCGATTCGTAATTGCGGAGTAGAAGGGCTGGAAGCTTATCATCCTGGGGCGAGAAGATCTCATTGCTATCGTCTTAACGAAATTGCCAAAAAGCTTGGAATGTTTGTTACTGCCGGAAGTGATTTTCATGGTAAAGGAGTGCGCGCTGACCGACATTTGGGTCGGACTGTCGGCGATAAAAAAATTGAAGAGCGTTTCTGGGAAGAAGAATTAAAGCCTGCTCTCGGCTCTGATTTTGATTTTAAGAATACAGATTGGGTTTTGTAGTTTTTTTCGTGAATTTTTAATTTTTTTTCAAAATTTTTTGTCAAATTTTCATATTTAGCGCCATTTATATTATGAGGTTCAATATGAAAATTTTTTCTTTTTCGCCATTTGGTTATGAAGGTTCCCTTGTTGCCGTAGAAGTTGATCTTAGACGAGGAATTCCTGCTGTGGACATTGTTGGTCTTGCTGACGGTGCCGTAAAAGAAAGCCGGGAACGCATGCGCTCTGCCATAATAAATTCTGGATTTGAGTTTCCGCTTGAACGGGTTTTAATCAGTTTGTCTCCTGCTGATTTAAAAAAAGAAGGCGCAGGTTTTGATCTTGCCCTGGCTCTTTCCGTTCTCGATGAACAAAAGATGGCAGAAAATCAATCTGAATCTGCTGGATTTGCTGAGTCTGCTGACTCTACTAGCACGGCTCAGACAAAAATCCTGGTTATGGGGGAACTTGAACTTTCGGGGCAACTCAGACCGGTTCGCGGTGTGCACGCTGCTGTCAGCACTGCAAAACTTGCCGGAATCGACTATTGCATTGTAAGTGCCCAGAACGGAAGGGAAGCCCGCGAAGTTGCCGGCATAAAGGTTTTTGCGGCAGAAAATCTTGCCAGGGCTTTTTATGCTCTTTACAACCTGCAGGAATTTAGCGAAGGGCTTGCAACCAGCGACGAACAGGGAATGCCGGAAGGCAGTGTCCGCATAAACGGAGTCCTTTTTCCGCCAGTTGCCCAGACACTGGAAATGGGCAATGTAAAAGGACAAAAAAAACTTGTCCGGGCTTTGCAGATTGCAGCGGCCGGCGGACACAATCTTTTAGCATTTGGACCTCCCGGTTGCGGAAAGACTCTCGCATTGCAAAGATTTTCGTCGCTTTTGCCGCTTTTAAGTATCGAAGATTCGCAGAGCGTAACAAGAATCCACAGCCTTGCAGGTCTTTTGCGTCCGGATACACCGCTTATGCGTCAGGGCGATTTTAGAGCGCCACACCAGACCGCTTCGATCGAAGGCATTTGTGGCGGTGGCGTTAACTGCCGGCCGGGCGAAATTTCTCTTGCGCATAATGGCGTTCTTTTTTTAGACGAAGCGGCAGAATTCCGTACAAGTGTTTTGCAGATGCTCCGCGTTCCATTGGAAACAGGTTCAATTACCTTGAGCCGGGCTGGGCGCAGTACAGTTTATCCGGCGCGATTCCAGCTTTTAATGGCAACAAATCCCTGCCCCTGCGGCAACTTTGGCGTTAGTGGAAAGCTCTGTCTTTGCAGTGCGCGTTCAATCGAAATGTACTGGAGAAAATTCAGTGGACCGCTTTTAGACAGAATTGATTTACGCGTAAATGTTTCTAATTCAACAAACGAAGATTCTCAGACTTTTACCAGTTCTTTTTTGCGGGAAGGAATTGCAAAGGCAATAAATGCTCAAAGGGCTCGTAAAGTAATAAATGCAAGGCTAAGCCCTCAGGACATTGTAGATTTTTGTAAGCTGGACGGCGAGTCTCAAGACTTTTTAGAAAAAGCGTTTATAAAAAACAATCTGTCGCAGCGTGGCTATTGCGGAGTTTTAAAAGTTGCGCGTACGATTGCGGATTTAGAAGGGCGAAAGAATCTCTCATTAAAAGACGTGCAGGAAGCTTTTGCGTTTCGTGCAGATGAAGGGCCTTTAGAAACTATTACAGGTTGTAATTAAAGGCGGTTTGTAAAAAGGGCCAAAAAAAAGGAATCAGCATTTTACTGATTCCTTTTTACCGGAGAAGGGGCTTGAACCCTTACACAATTGCTTGCAAAAGATTTTGAGTCTTTCGTGTCTACCGTTCCACCACTCCGGCAAACGTGAACTAGAGTATATCAAAAAAGAATAAGTTTTGGCAAGCAGTGTACAAAAAAATAAAGTTTAGACCATTTATCAAAAAGGTGAGTTTCAAGCTATAATCTCTAGGTTTAGAGGTTTTCTTAAATTGAATATGAACGATTACACCGGACAAAATCCAGAAAAAGTTCTTAAAGAAGTTTTTGGTTATGATTCATTCCGTCATTTGCAAAAAGATATAATTTTTAACGTTCTTGCTGGTAAAGACACTCTTGCAATTATGCCGACAGGTGGCGGAAAGTCGTTGTGTTACCAGATTCCTGCATTGATTTTTGACGGAATTACAGTTGTTGTTTCTCCTTTAATTTCCTTAATGCAGGACCAGGTAGACAGCCTTGTTGCAAACGGTGTAAATGCAGTTTTTTTAAACAGCACACTCGAATGGGAAAATTACCTTGAATCAATGAATTCAATTCGCCGCGGACAGACGAAAATTCTTTATGTTTCGCCAGAAGGTCTGTCTTCTTCAAAAGTGCAGGAATTGCTTCATGACATACGCGTAAAGGTAAGCTGTATTACAATTGACGAAGCTCATTGTGTGTCGGAGTGGGGGCACGATTTTAGACCGGAATTTTTAGAAATTGCCAGTGTCCGCCGGCAGTTTCCGGACGCTGTTTGTCTTGCGCTTACGGCAACGGCAACAGCCCAGGTTAGAAGCGACATTATCGAAAATCTAGGCTTAAAAAATCCGGATGTTTTAATTTCCAGTTTTGACCGGCCCAATATTTTTTTGTCTGTAAAACCAAAGAATGATCCTGTAAGCCAGGTTGTGGACTGTATCCGCCGGCATTGGGACGAAAGCGGAATTATTTATTGTTTTAGCCGTAAACAGGTGGACAATCTTACTCAAACTCTGCTTGACCTTGGATATTCAGCCCTTAACTATCATGCAGGGCTGAGCGACGAAGAAAGAAAAAATCATCAGAATCAGTTTATCCGCGATCAGGTTCAGATAATGGTTGCAACCCTTGCTTTTGGAATGGGAATCGATAAACCGAATGTGCGTTTTGTAATTCACTACGACCTTCCAAAATCCCTCGAACAGTACTATCAGGAAATCGGGCGAGCCGGGCGCGACGGTCTTGAAAGCGAAGCTTTACTGCTTTATTCAAACGGTGATCTTTTTAAAATCCGTCATTTTTTTACGGATGCCGCAGACCCAGACAAGTCAGAAAAACTCCTGCAGGCAATGGTTCACTATTCAACAACGCGGGAATGTCGCAGAGAAGTTCTCCTGTCTTACTTTGGCGAAAAATACAGCACGACGCAAAATCAAAAAAACTGCTGCGATATTTGCCAGTGCGGACCCGTGCCACTTGTTGATATGACAATTCCGTGCCAGAAACTTATGAGCTGCATAATCCGCACAAATTCCAGGTTTGGGGCAACCTATGTTGTCGAAGTTCTCCTTGGTTCAAGAAATAAAAGAATCCTCGACAATGGACATAATATGATTTCTACCTGGGGAATCGGACGGGAACTCGATAAAAACCAGTGGCTTTATTTGGTTTCGCTTTTGATTGAAAAAAACTTTTTAGTTAAGGCTGGCGATTATGGAATTCTCATGCTTACAAACGACGGCTTAAGTGCCCTAAAAAATCGGGACGAAATCCGTCTTCCGTTTGATTTTGGACAGAGTTCAGCAGAAACCCAGAACTCTTTAAAGTCAGAAGGAATTTTCATTCCAAAAAATCGCGC
Organism: Lachnospiraceae bacterium; assembly: GCA_963651875.1. Taxonomy (GTDB): domain Bacteria; phylum Spirochaetota; class Spirochaetia; order Treponematales; family Treponemataceae; genus Treponema_D. The sequence continues at coordinate 31,800 of CAVJSA010000025.1, forward strand.
AGGAACTGGAGCAACCGGCGGACTTTTGTTTCCTAAACCAGCAGGCAAGGGCAAAAAAACAAGCCTAAAGGCAGAATTTGTTCTGGTAAAAAAGAATTCAGAAAATCAGAATCTTAAGGACGAAAAATCGTTAAAAATAATTTCTGTCTTAAAAAAGTGGCGCAAGGCAACGGCAGAGCAGATGAATGTTCCGCCGTATGTAATTTTTGGGGACAAAACCTTGCGGGACATTGCTTCAAAAAAGCCTGCAACTGTCGAAGCCCTTATGGATTGCAATGGAATTGGCGAAAGCAAGGCAGAAAAGTTTGGCAAGGCAATTATAGAACAGCTTAAGTCCGTTTTATAACTGCCTTTTTATGCACTGACGGGCTATCGCTAAAAAAGTTTTCTTGATTCAACGTAGAAGCGTTTTTCGCTTGCTTCGCCCATGCTGAACGACTTGCGCGGAAGCGGGCCGCGAGTGTTGATTGTTGCAAAGAAACTGTCTTTTGCAATTGGCGGAAGAAGGATTCCTGTGTTACCTTCTTTTAGGCCCAGTTCAACTGTTTCGGCTGTTCCGTGGATGTAGTCAATCTGTGTTTTTGCAGCCTTTGTTTCTGCCATGTATTCGTCGAGAACTGGCTGAAGGGCGGCGATTGCAAGGTCAGTAATTTTTGTCTGCAGCATTGTGTAAGTGGTTTTACCGTTTTTTGTAAAAATAAAACCGTAACGTGCGCCGCCCGCATTTTTGTCTGCGATTTTTGCTTCGAGGGCTTTTGCATCTTCAAATTGAATAATGTCGCCATCGAGTTTTTTTGCAACAGTTTTAATAAGGTTTTCGCTTTCGATATTGAACATAACTCTGTGGATCGGCTCAAACGTAAGACCTTCGTCGTAAATGTTTACGATTTCTACAAGAGCGTAGCGCACCGGAGAATCTGCCGGAAGTTTTGCTTTGTTTTCTTCCCAAACAGCTTTTGCAGTTGCAAGAGAATGGTTTCCGTCGCCAACGGCAAAAAGGAAGGTGTCGCCATCGCTGTCTGTTCCTGTTTTTGCAAGTTCGTTAAGGGCTGATTCGAGAAGTTTTTCGGCTTCGATTCCTTTTACTGCCCAGCCTGTAATGTGGCCAGAGTTTTGCATTAAGTCTCCGTCATAAACAGGTTTGCCTTGTTTTGCAAGTTTTCCGGCTCCACCAACAAGAGAGTCGTTTGCGTCATTTGCAAGCAGCATTATGTGCGGAAGTTCAAGTGCAGCGCCATTTCTAACCTTCATTCTCGGAGGAATGCGTTCTGGAACTGTCGCTTCTGTTGCACGGATAAGGGCTTTTGAACCAGGTTTCCATTCATATTTGTCTAAGTCTACGCACAGAACAAGACCTTTGCGGGTGCGACCGTAGGCAGTTTTTCTTTCAAGATAAATACATTCTTCCTGAGCTTCGGCAAACACGCCGTTTTTAAGGTAGTCGCGCATTGCATTTTGAATTTTTTCGATGCGTTCGTTTTTTGAATTTTCATCAGCGTTATCAAGATAAACTTCTGGAAAAATCAAATTCAGGGTTGAAGGTTTTCCGTCTGCAATTTTAGCAGCCTTTTCCCAGTAGGCACGGTCTTGTGTGTACTGATCGCAGGCAATTACAGCCCAACTCGTTAAATCAATGTTTTTTGGCAAAAGAATTTGCGGAATTGCAATTCCAAGGTTTTCAAAATTTTTCATAATCCGCATTTTACTCCTTTTTTTTTGCCATGTACATAAAACTAAAATCATATATAATTTTGTTATGGCGGAATTTCCTTCGTTTAGTTTGCAGCAGCGGACATCTTTTCAGCAGCAGCAGTCCCAGACACAGACTCAAAAACTGAGTCAAAAGCAGCTCATGTCTGTAAAGCTTTTAGCAATGTCTTCTCTCGACCTCCGTTCAGAAATTTACAGCACTGTTTCTCGTAATCCGGCCCTTGTTATTACAAAAGACGGAGCTCTTGACGGTGTAAAAGACGCTCCGCTTAACAGCAATAAAACAGGATATTCGGATAACCTGCGGCTTGGTTCTGTAACCCAGGCGGGTAAACTTGCTGCAGACAATTTTCAGGCAGCATTGGAATCTTCTCCCGACGACCGCGAAACTCTTGCAGAGCATCTTGAACATCAGTTTTTGTCGGTCAATCATTCTCCGGCTCAGGAAAAACTTGGACTTGCCCTTATTCACAATCTTGACGACCGCGGTTTTTTTATTCTTGAACCACATTCAATTATTGACAAAAACGATGCCGCTCAGACGCCGGAACTTGTTGACCAGACGATTGCCTATATTCAGCAGTTAGATCCAGTTGGTACGTGTTGTAAAAATGTTGAAGAAAGTCTTTTAATTCAGGCAAAAGCAAACGGAGACGCTCCAGAAGCAGTTCTTTTTATTCTCGATGGACATTTTGATTTTTTAAATCCGCCGCAACCGGCAAAAATCTTAAAAAAAATAAAGGAATTTGCCTTAAAAATTCCTGCAAACGCAGAAAACAATCTTGATTTTACGGAAGAAGAAATTGCTCAGGCAGTTGAATATATCAGAAAGTTGAATCCGTTTCCGGCTGCAGAATTTTCTCCTTCGCAGAATGCTTTTATTGAACCGGACGTTTATGTTGAAAAAAATGAAGAAAGCGGAGAATACAGCGTTCGTGCAAATGATGAAATTTTACCCGTAGTTGAAATTTCTAAGGATTTTTATGAACTTTCGCTTGAACGCACGCGCATTACAAAGTCTACGGAAGAATCCGAAAAAAAACGCTCAGAACATCGCTTTGTAATGGACAGTATTCGTTCGGCAACTGACTTTATGGAAAGCCTTGAATTCCGCAAAAAAACACTTTTGCTTGCCTGCCGTGAAATTGTTTCAATCCAGAAAGATTTTTTTGAAAAAGGCCCGAGATTTTTAAAACCGTTAAGACAAAAAGACATTGCCCTGCTTATAAATGTTCACGAAGCAACAGTCAGCCGGATGGCAAACGAAAAGTATTTGCGATGTTCCCGGGGACTTTTTAAGCTTTCGTATTTTTTTACAAATGCGGTTGGTGGAAGTGGAACTGCAGACAAATCTGTTGAATTTAAAAATTCGCATACGCAGGCTGTTAATAATGCTCAGCCGTTACAGACAGAAGGAATTGTGTCTAAAGAAAGTGTAATTTTTGAAATAAAACAGATTTTAAGTGAACACAAAGACGACAAAAAACCTTTAAGCGACCAGAAAATTGCAGATATTCTTGCTCTAAAGGGAATAAAAGTTGCCCGACGAACTGTAGCAAAGTATCGCTCTCAGTTGAATATTGAATCTTCATACGCACGATAAAATTTGTCATCTAAAAAAATCCATATTATACTTAAGTCAGCAGAGAGAAAAAAACTCTGCCGAAAATGTACTTCTGGAGGTATTTACTATGACTAAAAACGTATCAGCTTCTTTTGAATTGGAACAGAAACAGTCAGAAATGATTGAAAAAAAACTTGAAAGAATTAAATATGCAGATGACCTTATTGTAGATCTTACAGTACGCGTTAAGCACGAAAAAGAATATTCTTTTGAAACAACTGCAAACTTCCGTTGGGGAACACAGGCACACGTAAGTGCAAAAGATTTTGATTTTGGAGCTGCCCTCAATAAAATGATGGATGTTCTTGATACAAAGATCAAAAAGGAAAAGGATAAAATTCAGGAAAAATAAATTTTTACTTTCC
>CAVJSA010000026.1:0-34050 GCA_963651875.1 Lachnospiraceae bacterium
ATTTTTAGATTTTTTTGCCAAAAAAAATGTTTTTTTCCGCGGGTAAAGAGTTTTTAATTTTTTCTTGAAGAGTGATTTTTAAATTATAAAAAAAGAATTAAATTTTTAGTTTTTATAAAATATAAATATAATGTAAAGTAAGTGTAAATATATTATAAAAATAATATAAAAATATTCTAAATGTAAGATGTAATTTTAGACGCCATTTTTCTTATAATTGCTTTATATTTGTAAAAGAGTATAAATATAATATAAAAACTATTAGAATTGTAATAAAAATAAAATATAAACATACTTGTAAAAAACTTAAAAAAATAAAAACAGGGACAGTATATGTCTCTTTAAATCCTTTATAATAAAATTAGAAAAAAATGATTGGCCGAGGTAAGGCAACGGCACTGACACAAACTAAAGACAACAGCCCGTTAAGAAAAGGAGATTTTTGTGAAACTTATTCATACCGCAGACTGGCATCTTGGAAACAGAATGCACGACATTGACCGAAGCGAAGAAGTAAAAGAATTTTTAAAATGGCTAAAAGCAGAAATTGTAAATCAAAATGCCCAGGGCTTAATTATTGCCGGCGATATTTTTGACACTGCAAATCCTCCGACCGAAGCAAGAACTGACTATCATAATTTTTTAGCCTCTCTTTTGGGAACGTGTTGTAAAAATGTAATAATCATCGGCGGAAATCATGATTCTGGCGCCCTGCTTGATTCCGAAAAACAGATTCTACAATGTTTAAATATTCATGTGATTGGTTCAATTGCAAATATCGAAGTAAAAGACCTTGTTTTTGAACTTTATGACGAACAAAATGCTACTTGTGCTATCTGTGCTGCAGTTCCTTTTGTAAGGGAAGGGGAACTGCGTTATTTTTTTGATGACAACAAAATGGACGGAACTTTCAGCGACCTTTCTTATGGTGTTCTTTATAAAAAAGTTTACGAAGAAGCAGAAAAAATCCGGGCAGGCAGAAACATTCCATTGATTGCAACAGGACATCTTTATGCGGCCGACCTTGAAGGTCGTTTTGAAGGAATTTCTGGCGAAATACTTTGCGATGACGGCAGAAAAAAACTTGATGTTGTTGGAAAACTCGGTTCTGTTCATGCAGGAATTTTTCCGCAACAGTTTGACTACGTTGCTTTAGGACATGTTCATTATTCAACTACGGTAGGCAAAAGCGAAAAGATTCGTTATTCAGGTTCTCCGTTTGTAATGGGATTTGAAGAAGCTTCGATTCCAAGAAATATTTTGAGCGTTGAAGTTGAAAAACAAAAACTTTCAGTTCAAAAAATAAAAATTCCTCAGACTTTTGAATACCGGCGCTTAAACGGCGATTATGCAACGATTCGCTCTCTGCTCGAAAATTACAGACAAAAAAACAACAAAACAAAAACATTCCTTGAGCTTTATTATAAACGCGAAGAAGGAATAAACATTTACGACAGGCTCGAAGATCTTTTATCTGAATTGGAAGAAAAAAATGTTTATGTTGTCAGCCGTCGTGTTCAGGAAAGTTCACTTTCTGGAAACTTTTTATCGAAAGAATATGACATGGACGAATTGACCGCCCTTGCTCCAGAAAAAATTTTTGAAAATCTGATTCTGTCAAAACTAAAAATTGAAACTGCGGACAAATCTTTTGAAGAAATTCAAAAAGAACAGAAAAAACTTTTAGAAACTTACATGCCTTTGTTTATGGAAAGTTTTAGTGAATTTGAAAATTCAACAGGCGAAGGAAAACTGTAACAAAAAGGGGAGAATAAAAAATGAGAATTTTAAAAATTGAAATTGAAAATATAAATTCTTTAAAAGGTTACTGGTGCATTGATTTTACAAATCCTGACTATAAAAAAAATCACGATTTATTTGTAATCAGCGGAGAAACAGGAGCAGGAAAAACTACAATTCTTGACGCAATTACTCTGGCCCTTTATGGACGCACGCCAAGACAATCAAGTTTTGGAAAAGAAAATGAAGTAATGACAAGGCACACAGCCACCTGCATGGCGCGTGTTACATATTTGTGCAAAAAAGGAAAATTTGAATCGGAATTTCATCAAAACAGGGCGCACGAGAAACACGACGGAAATCTTTCAAAAGCCTATGGAATTGTTACGGAACTTTCGGATTCTGGAGAAAAAGTTCAGACGTCGGGACAGATTTCTATTACAGAACTCGGAAAAAAAAATTCACAGATAATTCAACTTGGATACGAAGAATTCTGCCGTTCAATAATGCTTGCTCAGGGACAGTTTGATTCTTTTATAAACGGAAAATCTGGAGAACGTGCAGAAATTCTTGCAAAACTCAACGGAACTCAAAAATACAAGGCATTTGCTTCTTCTCTCTGGAAAAAAGCAAAAGACAATATTGAAGAATTTAATAAACTCAAAGAAAAAAGGGACGAAATTGAGATTTATCCAAAAGAAAAAATTGAAGAACTTTCGCTTGAACTAAAAAATTTAAAAGCAGAAACAGAAGAAAAGCGAAGGAAAACTGTAACAATAATTGAAGACTTAAACTATCTAAATGATTTTGTGGTGGCAGAGAAAAAAAAGAATGACGCAGAAAAATCCCGGCAGGAATATGAAAAGAAAGCTTTTGAATTTGAAGAAAAAAAGAAAATTCTTTTAAAAGCGCAGCAGGCCCTAACAGGAGAGCTTGAATATTCAACTTTTAACAATCTAAAAAAAGAACAGGGCGAAGAAAATAAAAAACTAAGAGAAGCAGAAGAAAATTTAAAAAATCTTAATTTAAAACTAGAAGAAGCGGAGAAAACTGTAACAAAATCTGCACTTGAACAGGAAACTGCCGAAAAATCTCTTTTAGAAGCAGAAAAGCTCTGGAAACAGGTGCGAAAAATTGATGCAGAATTAAAGCCTCTTTTAGAAAATTTAGAAAATTCACAAAAAAGAATGGAAAATTCAAAAGAAGAATTTTCTAAAAAAACAGAAGAATTTAATGAACTTTCTCAAAAAATAAAAAAACTCGAAGAAGAAAAACAAAAGCTTTCGGTTTTTATAGAAGAAAACGCTGAAGATAAAAATTTGCCAGCTGTTTTGCCGGTTTTAAGGCAGCTTAAACAGAATTTTTTTGAGTCTGATAAAAAAATAAAAACATTGCAGATTGAACAATCTGAAGAAAATAAAATTCTTTTAGAAAAAGAAGCACAAAAAGCCAGGACTCTGGAAGATTTGCAGAATGTGGACGCAAAATTAAAGCAGATTGTAGAAGAGCAATATGTTGCCGTTGCCAGAATGTTGCGTTCAACTTTAAAAGAAGGCTGTCCTTGTCCTGTTTGCGGTTCGGCTGTCCATAAAAAAAGTGAATTTAAGGCGGAAGAAAATAAAAAAACAGAAAATATTGCTGGCGAAATTTCTCTTTTGAGTAAAAAAACTGATGAATTAAAAGAAAAACTTTCTAAAACGGAAATTGAAATTTCTAGGCAGAGCGAAAAAATAAATTCTATCGAAGAAAATATAAATTCTGAAATTGAAAATCGTAGGAAAACTGTAACAATTTTTAACGAAAAAATTTCGATTTGGAATAAATCGATTACGGAAGAAGAAAAAACTGAAAAACTTGAAGCGATAATTGATTTTCTGGAAGAAAAAAATTCAATTTTTATTCAGAATTCAAAAGAATTTGAAAATCTGGCGGGCAAAAAAACAAATCTCGAAACTGCAAAATCTGCAATTGATTTAGAAAAGATAAAGAATTCATTTGAAAAAGAAAATGAAGAATTTAAAACTTCAGAAAAAAATTATTTACAAAAAAAGACAGAACGGACGGAACTTTTTGGCGAAAAATCTGTTGATGTCGAAGAAGAAAAATCTAAGGCAAATGTTGAGCGTTTGAAAACTGTAGCAAAAAATTCTCTCGAAGAAAAAAATAAAATTTTGCAGGACAAAACGCGGATTCTTGCGGAAAGTGAAAGCCTGAAAGAGCGGACAGAAAAACGTCTGCCTGAAATTGAAAAGGCAGAAGAACTTTTAAATAAAAAAATTCAGGAATGTAATTTTTGTGACATTGAAGAATTTGAAAGATTTTTGGAATTCAAGAAAAAAATTCCTGAACTAAAAGAAGAGAACGAGGAACTTGTAAAACTCAATCTTGAAACTGCAAAGACTTTAGAAATTGCAAAGTCGGAATTTGAAAAAATTCAACTTGAAAAAAAGACAGAAAAATCTTTTGAAGAACTTTCTGAGCAAAAGGGAAAATTTGAAAATGAAATTTCGCTTGCAGATCAGAAAATCGGAAGCATAAACAAAGAACTTGAAGAAAACGAAAAGCGCAGAAAAGAATTTGAAAAAATGCAGGAAAAAATAGAAAAGGCTGCAGAAAAAAAAGCTGTCTGGGAACAGATTCAAAAACTTATCGGTAAACAGGACGGTTCTGATTTTGAAGTTTTTGTCGAAGCCCTCGCATTTAAAAACTTATTAAAAATTGCAAACCGTTACGTTTTTGAAATTTCTGGAAAATACAGGCTTGTGCAAAAAGCAGGCGAAGTTGATTTTATGGTTCACGACGAAAATTATCCGGACGAAAAAGATGACAGACCTGTTACAAATATGAGTGGTGGCGAGCGGTTTATTATAAGTTTGTCGCTTGCCCTTGGAATTGCAGAACTTGCCAGCAGAAACGTGCGTGTAGATTCTCTTTTTCTGGACGAAGGTTTTGGAACTTTGAGCGGAGAACCTTTAACGCAGGCAATAAATGCACTTAAATCGCTGCAGAGTAATGGAAAAATGCTCGGAATAATTACGCATATAGAAGCTGTAATCCAGGAATTTGATCAGAAAATTGAAGCAATAAAGAAAAACGGCGGTGTAAGTGAATTGCGCGGTTCGGGAATTACAAATACACGGGCCGTATAAAAAAAGTGTTTTACTTTCCTTTGTCGCCGATAAAAACGGCGATTGGTTTTAAGTAGGAAATATTTTCGCAGATGATTTTTATTATTACCATTGAAGGAACTGCTAAAATCATTCCTAAAATTCCCCAGAGCCAGCCGGCAAGCGAAAGTGAAACAAGAATGACAAATGGCGAAATGCCAAGATTGTTTCCTTCGATTTTTGGTTCAATGATGTTTCCAAGAAGCATATTTACTGTAATGTCGCAGACTGTAACTATGATTGGTGCAACCGGCGACGGATAAAATTGAATAATCGAAAATAAAACTGTAATTATGCCGGAAGCAATTGAACCAAAGGTCGGAATAAAATTAAGGCAGAACGCTAAAAATCCCCAGACTAAAGGAAAGTCCATTCCTACGAGTGCACAGGCAATAAGCATTAATGCCCCGGTAATCAGCGAAATAATAAATTTTATTGAAATGTAATGAGTTGTGTCTGCAATTATATTGTGAACAATTTTTATAACGCGAACGTTGTGTTCATTTGTAAAGGCAAGTCGAACTTTGTGTTTGGTTTTTTTGAATTCCGCAAGTAGAAAAATTGACAGTAAAACGACAAGAAAAAGCGTTTTCATAAAACTAACGACTGAACTGGTAAAATTAACTGCAAGGTCTTTAACATAATTTAAAATATTGAACTGATTGTTAAGATTTGCAAAAAGCGAAACTTCTTCGTCAAAATTCATTAAGGCGTACCATTTTGAATTTGGGTGAGCGGCAATTGCATGGCGGATTGCTTCCTGGATAGAAAGAAACCGTTCCTGGTAGCGTGGAATTGCAAGTACGATTGATTTAAAACTTGTAGTAAGAATGTTTATTACAAGAATAAAAACAATAAAAAATGCGACATAAACAATTGTTGTCGAAAGCCACCACGGCAATTTTATAACTACGGAGAGTCTTTTTATAAGCGGATAGAAAATCAGTGCAAGTAAAACGGAAAGAACGACAGGCTTAAAAAAATCTGCCATTACCTTAAAAAGAAATCCAGTCAGAATTGTTGCAAATAAAAGGAGAATAAAAAAAATGCCTCTCAAAAACTTGCTGTTTGAATCATCCATAAGAGCGTTCCTTGTGTTTTGTATTGATTGCTAGTTTAGTGCAGGCACGGTGTAAATTCAATCAAGCGGCGGAGTTAAGGCTTGTTGGAAAAGTGTAGCAAAAACTTGTAAAAAAAGAATGGTTTTATATAATTTTTAAATTATGGACGAAGAAGACAGACTTTTAAAACAGACTTTAAAAAATCTTTATGAGCAGATTCTTGATGAGCGTGCTGACATTAAGCGCACAGACGAAGCAAACAGTAAGATTGCTGGCGAATATGATGAAGCAATAGAAAGGCTTGCCAGACTTTTAAAAGAAATTAACGAAGTAATCGACATTTACCAGCTCGAAGAAGAAGATTTTGTTTTTATAATCGAAGCTCTTGAGCTTTACTGCGACAATTTTATTATTGACGGCCGGACAGAAACTGCACGTAAAAGAGACGAAAAAAAATACAATGAATTAAAAGATTTTCTTGATCAGTTTTATGACGACGAAGACGACGAACTGGACGATGAAGAAGAAAGTGAAGAAGACGAATAGAATTTTCCAGTAAAGAATGTTTTGATTTATAAACTTTTTAGCCCGGATGGTAGTGGCCGCAAAGCGGGTGCAAAGCACCGGAGGCGCGTTAGACGCCGTAGCCACGGACAGCCGGCAGAGACTCTAAAAGAAAAATCGGATTGAATGGCTTTATAAAATTTCTTTATTTTTAGTTTTGCATTTGCTATAATTTTTCTATTATTTTTTTGTTTTGGAGAAATTATCTATGGATATGCAGATGAATTTCGTACGGAAGCTTCCTGTTCCTGCGGAATTAAAAAAACAGTTTCCGTTGGGAGAAGAAGTTACAAAAATTAAGGAAGAACGTGATCAGATAATTAAAAATATTTTTGAAGGAAAGGATGATCACTTTTTATTGGTTATTGGTCCATGTTCGGCAGATAATGAAGTTGCAGTTCTTGATTATATGAACCGCCTTGTAAAAGTTCAGGAAAAAGTAAAAGACAAGATTTTTATAATTCCAAGAGTTTATACGAACAAACCACGTACAAAGGGAACTGGTTATAAGGGAATGTTGCATCAGCCAGACCCGACAAAAGGCGAAGACATGCTTGCCGGCATTATTGCAATCCGCGAAATGCATACTCGCGTTGTAAAAGAAACCGGTTTTACCTGCGCTGAAGAAATGCTTTATCCGGAAAATCACCGTTATTTGTCAGACCTGCTTGCTTATGTTGCTGTTGGTGCTCGTTCGGTTGAAGATCAGTTGCACAGAATGGTTGCCAGCGGACTTGGAATTCCTGTCGGAATGAAAAATCCTACTTCTGGTGATATTTCGGTTATGATTAATTCGATTATTGCGGCTCAGGCTCATCAGAAATTTTTGTATCGCGGGTGGGAAGTTACGACTGACGGAAATCCGTTGACTCATGCAATTTTGCGCGGTTATGTTGACGCTTACGGTCGCAGCCATTCAAATTATCATTATGAAGATTTGCGTTCTTTGATTGATTCGTGCGCAGAAGCAAAAATCCAGAATCCTGCAGTTATTGTTGACTGTAACCATGCAAATTCCGGAAAAAAATTCCTTGAGCAGATCAGAATTGCTAAAGACGTAATCCATAGCTGTCATTCTTCTGACGAAATTAAAAAGATTGTAAAAGGTCTTATGATTGAAAGTTATATTGAAGACGGAGCTCAGGCAATTGGAGACGGCGTTTACGGAAAATCAATTACCGATCCTTGTCTCGGCTGGGAAAAAACAGAAAGCTTAATCTACGATCTGGCAGATTATCTGTAAGGTAAGAAAAATTAAAATATAAAAAGACCTGGCGGGTAAAAGTGTAACAAAAACATTTTTACTGTTCAGGTCTTTTTTTTGTGATGGGGTTGCCGGGCGGTGCGCGACGACAATGAGAGGTCAAATGCTCTGCTATTTTAAACTTTCGATAAGAGACGGAATGGCTTTTTCGAATTTTACTCCGTACCAGTGGTCTTTTTTGTCGCTGAGAGTCTGTTTGATTGATTCTACTACAAAATCGGCGCCGATTTTTGCTGACTGTGTTACAGTTTTACCACGCAAAAGCGCGCCTGCAACTGCGGAAGCAAAAACGTCTCCTGTTCCGTGGCAGGAAATCGGCTGTTTTTCTGCAAAGTAATATTCGATTTTTGAGCCGTCATAAGTTGCGATTCCGAGTTTTGTTTCTTCAAAAGAACAGCCGGTAAGAATTACATTTTTTGCGCCGAGTGCGTACAAACCTTTGAGAATTTTTTCGACTTTTTGAGGTGTCTGCTGTGCGTCGTATTCGATGTCGAGCAAAAGGCTGGCTTCGGTTAAATTTGGCATTATGACGTCGGCACCGTTGCAGAGTTTTTTCATTTCCTGTGGAAAGTCTGCGTCAAAACCGGCATAAAGTTTTCCGTTGTCAGCCATTACCGGGTCTACGATTTTTAATGCACCAGAGCGAGCTGTTTTTTGCATTATTTCTAAAATATATGGAATTTGCGCTTTTGAAACATAACCTGTGTAAAAGGCATCAAAGTCGATTTTTTCTTTTAGCCATTGTTCCATGATTTTTGGCATGTCAGAAGTCAAATCTGTAAAAGTCCAGGCAGAAAAAGCCGTGTGATTTGAAAGAACCGAACTTGGAAGAACCGCAGTTTCGATTCCGCAGGCAGAAATTACAGGCAGGGCAACTGTAAGCGAGCACTGTCCAACGCATGAAATATCCTGGATTGTTAAAAGTCTTTTATCCATTTTTGTCCTCTTTTCTTTTAGGAATTTTAGAAAAAGTTTTAATTTACGGGTGGCCGGCTCATAAATCCTGGTAAAACTCTAAAAAAAATCTGATATTGTTTATATATTCAATTTTTAAGATATTTTATAATATCAGTTATGATTACTTTTGATTTTGAACAGCGTGGCAAAACGACACTCTGCGATTGGATTTATTCTTCCATAAAAAAACAGATTTGCGACGGTTCGTTGTCTGAAAACGAAAAACTGCCTTCAAAACGTGCGCTTTCGCAGAATCTCGGCGTAAGTGTAATTACTGTGCAGAACGCCTATGCAAGACTTATAGACGACGGTTTTATATATTCTGTGGAAAAAAAAGGTTTTTTTGTTTCTGGAATTATAAATTTTGCAGCAGGCGGTGAAGGAAAAAATTTAAAAAATCATAATTTTGAAAAAACTGTTCAGGACGAAGCCACAGAAAACGGACAGAATTTTTTTACGGATTTTACAAGTAATTCAACCAGTTTTGAAAAATTTCCGTTTGGACTTTGGGCAAAAACTTTACGACAGGTTTTAAACTCTGGAGATGAAAAACTTTTGTTAAAAAATTCTGCAAAGGGAGTTTTTGAACTTCGCCTTGCAATTGCAGAATATCTTTTTGAATTTCGCGGAATGCACGTTTTGCCGCAGCAGATTGTAATTGGTTCTGGAACGGAAAGCCTGTATACGATGATTGTTCAGCTTTTGGGGAGGGACAAGGTTTTTGCTCTTGAAAACCCAGGTTACCACAAGGCTGGCGCTGTTTTTAAGTTGAACGGTGCTCAGTGCGTGCCGGTTCCGCTGGACACAGAAGGAATCAATCTTGAGTTTCTTGAAACTTCTGGGGCGGACGTTTTGCCGGTTTCGCCGAATCATAATTTTCCGACAGGGATTGTAACAAGTGCCCGCCGCCGGCAGGAAATTCTTGCATGGGCAAATAAAAGCGAAAAAAGATGGATCATTGAAGATGATTATGACAGTGAATTTAGATTTAACGGAAAGCCTCTGCCACCATTACAGAGCATTGATTGTTCGCAGAAAGTAATTTACATAAACACTTTTACAAAAACTCTTGCGCCGTCTTTGCGTATAAGTTATATGGTTTTGCCGGAAAGCTTAAAAAAAGAATTTGAAGAGAGACTGGGATTTTTTGCCTGTCCTGTAAGTTCTTTTGAACAGTTTACTCTTGCGCGTTTTATAAGCGAAGGAAATTACGAAAAACACATTGTACGTATGAAGAATTTTTATAAAAATCTCAGGAATGAACTTATAGGCGCGATAAAAAAAAGTGATACAGAAGGAAAATTTAAAATTTACGAAAAAGAATCCGGTCTGCATTTTTTACTCAGTGTTGAATCCGAAGAAAAAACAGAAGTTCTGGAAGAAAAACTAAAGAAAAACGGAATAAACATAAAACGCATTGATTCTTTTTATTATGGCAAAAATTATGACGGAAACGAAAAAACTTTTGTCGTTAATTACAGCGGAATAAAAAAAGAAAAAATAGAAAAAACAATTAAACTTATTAAAAAATCGCTTTTTTAAAAACCTGCGCCGGATGTGAAGGCCGCAGTCGACCGCAGCAAAGCGAGGACGATGAGCGAAAGCGAAGCCGGAACAGCCGGAAAATAATGCAGACAAGGGCGACGTAAATAAACACAACGCTGTAAAAAAAAGAACGCCCTCAAAAAAAGATTTATAAAAAATTAACTCAAAATTAATTTCAGGAATGCTATAATTTTTGTATGAAATCTCAAAAAGAAATGTCTGTTGAACAAAAACTTGTTCAGCTTGTAAAAGAAATTATTGAACTTACTCCAGAAAAAGATGGGCTGCCCTTAAAGGTTTTGAATATTTTGATTAGTGATGAAGAAATTCAGGCGGTGCAGGATTATGCAAATAATGTTTCGATTGTGCGCCTTGGGTTTAATGATCATGGACCTGTGCACATGCGGACTGTTTGCAGAAATGCCTTAAAAATGCTGAAAATTCTTTATCTTGGAGGAATTAAAACAAATCTTGAAAAAGAAGAAGCAGGAACTTTTGCTGACAGCGTTACGGCGGTTATTCTTGCAAGTTTTATGCACGATTTTGGAATGACGATTGGAAGACAGGATCATGAACTTTATTCAGGAATTCTTGCGTATAATCAGATTGAACGGATTTTGCAGGCTGTTTTGCCAGAAAAAGAAAACCTTACAAGAAGGGTTGTAATCCGGTCGATGGCTCTGGAAGGAATTTTGGGACACATGGGAACACGGAAAATTCATTCTGTTGAAGCTGGTTTGATTTTAATTGCAGACGGCTGCGATATGACAAAGGGCAGGGCGAGAATTCCTATGGAAATGAATTTTAAGCCGACAGCTGGAGATATTCATAAGTATTCGGCAAATTCGATTGAAAAGGTAAAAATTCTTGCAGGGCAGGAAAAACCGATAAAAATTGAAGTTCATATGAGTGCGGATGTGGGATTTTTTCAGATTGAAGAAGTTTTATTGCAGAAAATAAACTGCAGCCCGGCTAAAAATTTAATTGAATTGTATGCTGGTGTGGACGGACAGGAATTAAAAAAATATTTGTAACAAATGCATAAATAAATTGTTATAAAGAACTTTTTGCACATAGATGCGAGAGAAATAAGGCGCTTTATTATTGAATAAAATTATCGCATTGCCTATCATAGTCTCATAGTCTCATAGTCTCATAGGTATGTTACGTTTGGAGGAGTTGGTCATGCTTGTTGCACCTTTGACTGCGGCTGTACTTTCTTTAGTTTTTTGTCCGCTGATTATAAAACTATGTCAGAAATTTAATCTTTATGATGAAGTTGACGCCAGGAAAATTCATAAGGGACAGATTCCACGTCTTGGCGGAATTGCAGTTTTTCTTTCTTTTTTAATCGTTTGGATTTTAGTTCGCTTTGTCTTTAAGACAATAAGCATTGACTGGTTTTTGCCTTTATTTGCAGGATTTGGAATCATTTTGCTTTTTGGCATTTTGGATGACCTTTTTAACATGCGGGCAAAGCTTAAGTTTTTAGTGCAGATTATTGCAGCTCTTATTGTAAGTTTAAGTCCTAATCATTTTAAAACTGTTTTTTTACTGCAGCTGCCACCTGTTGCTGGTGAAGTTATTACGTTTATTTGGATTCTTGGAATTGTAAACGCTTTTAACCTTATTGACGGAATGGACTGGATTTGTGGCGGACTTTCGTTTTTGTCCTGCCTGACACTTGGACTTTTGTTCCTTTTTGGTGAAAATCCTATGTGCTGGTTGTATTTTGTTATCTGTGGTTCTCTTGCTGGATTTTTGTACTGGAATAAACCTGATGCAAAAATTTTTATGGGAGACGGCGGAAGCCAAAGCCTTGGGTATTTGATTGCGATTGCTCCGTTATTCAATCTAAAAAGCGTAAAGTTTGAATATTTGCAGGTTGCCGTAATGGTTCTTCTTTGTTCGATTCCTGTAACTGATGTTATTGCGGCTATATGGAGACGTACTCGGGAACACAGGGCGATTTTTAGTCCGGACAGGGCACATATTCATCATAAACTTTTGAATATTGGTTTTTCGAAAAAAGCTGCAATTTTGTTTTTGCTTTCGATTCAGGGAGTAATCTGTCTGGCTGTATTGACTTCTTGGTTTATGGGCCCGGTTGCTTCGATGGGCTTGCTGGTTTTTTGCCTTATTTTTGTTGAAGGAATTTTTATTACTTTTCATTATTTGAATCGTGCTGTAAATTTAGCTCATAAAGGATTGCTCGAAGATCATCCGATGAAAGAGCACTAACAGGATTTTAGGAAAAGTTATGCAGTCTTGCCTTTTTGCAGTCCAGGTGCGCACAGGCGCTGAAACTGCGTTTGTTGAACGGCTAAAAAGGCTTTCTTTTGAGAATGTGAGCCGTGTAATATTTTTACAGCGAAGAATGAATATCAGGCGTGGTGGAAAAAATCTGCTGGAATTGAATCCTGTTTTTCCCGGCTATGTTTTTATCGAAACCTTGGAAACCGGCGTAACCAACGGTGATTTTATGGAAATAAAAAAGCAGAAGGATTTTATTCATTTTTTGCCGTCTAACGAAAACCTGCAGAAACTTTCGGAAAATGATTCGTCTGTTGTAAATTCGTTTTTGAGGTTTGGAACAATTGCAGAACCGTCTAGTGCATATTTTGACGAAAACGACAGAATCGTAATTACTGACGGTCCAATGAAAGGTCTTGAAGGTTTAATAAAATCTGTTGATAAGCGTAAAAAAAGAGTAAGAATTGTAACGGATTTTATGGGCGTAAACGTAAAAGTTGATTTGTCTTACAATCTGGTGGAAAAAAAATAAAAATCGAGAGTCTAGCCCCGGGCGTAGTGGCGCTAGTAAAAAGGGGCTAGACGGTAATTTATTGTGGAAAGAACTGCGCCTGTAAACTGACATTGTGCAGGATACTCTTGCACTTGCTTTTTGCCCCTTTTTATGGAGGCGAATGCCGGAACCACGAAGCACGGGCCGAGACTGTAAAGATTAGTAGTTCGTGAATGGCTCTTAGAAAAAAAACATTGCCTATCGACAAACTTTGTTAATTTTATTAAAGTGTCTGTGTTCGTTTTTTTGAACGAAAATCTTTTTTAAGGAGTGCATGATGGTTGGATATTTTGAAAAACTTGTTCGCCAGAATTTTCGCAACGGTGTCATGCGCCTTTCTTTCTAGCTCTTGTTTTAAATTTTTATTTTAAACAAGACGCGTCCTTTTTTTTCTTTTCTTAAATTTTAAAAATCAATTTTTACTGAAGGCGGCATTATTGTCGTTTTTTTAGGTAATTCCTGTGTTGTCGTTAATGCGGGATTTTTAAAGAGGTTTTTTTATGATTGCTGAAGATTTGTGCTTTGACACGCTTTGTGTTCAGGGTAATCCAGAGTCAAAGACGACGGATTTGTCGGGCTCGGTTTCTGTTCCGCTGGTTCAGTCGGCAACTTATGCTCATCCTGGGCTTGGACAATCTACTGGTTTTGATTATACGCGACTTTCTAATCCAACTCGAAAAACGCTCGAAGAAACTGTTGCTGCCCTTGATGGTGCAAAATATGGTTTTGCGTTTAGTTGCGGAATGGCTGCAGAAACAGCATTTTTCAGCATGTTAGAAAGCGGAAGCCACGTAATTTGTTCGGACGACATTTATGGTGGTTCAATCCGTTTGTTTAATACGATTGTAAAAAAGCAGGGGAGCGACACGACTTTTGTTGATACTTCAAATTACGAAAATGTTGAAAAAGCATTTAGAGCGAATACAAAAGTTGTTTTTATAGAAACTCCCGGAAATCCGCTTATGACGGTTACTGATATTCGTAAAATGGCGGAACTTGCTCATTCGCACGGAGCAATTCTTGTCGTTGATAATACATTTTTAACTGCCTACTATCAAAAGCCATTGGCTCTTGGGGCTGACGTTGTTATTCAGTCGGGAACAAAATTTCTTGCTGGTCATAACGATACTCTTGCGGGTTTTGTTACGACAAACAATGAAAAAATTGCCCAGGACATGACTTTTATTACAAAAACAATCGGAGTTATGCTTGCGCCTTTTGACTGCTGGCTTACAATCCGCGGAATAAAAACTTTGACCGTGCGCATGGACAAACAGAGCGAAAACGCAGCAAAACTTGCAGAATACTTAAAGACTGAAAAAAGTGTAAAAAAAGTTGTTTATATTGGTTTGCCGGAAACTCCAGGATACGAAATTCATAAATCGCAGGCGAGTGGATTTGGAAGCATGATTTCGATTTACTTAGACAGCAATAAAAGTGTTGAGCGGGTTTTGAGAAAAATTAAGGTTTTTCGTTATGCAGAAAGTCTTGGTGGCGTTGAAAGTTTAATTACTTATCCGCTGACGCAGACACATTCAGAAATTCCGCCGGAAGAACGTGAGCGCAAGGGAATTACGGATTGTCTTATCCGGATTTCTGTAGGAATTGAAAATGCTGAAGACCTGATTAACGATTTAAAACAGGCTTTGGCGGAAGATTGAATGGATTCCCTTGTCAAGCAAGGGAATGACAGAAAAGTAAGGGCAGAATGACAGTGTTGCATCGTTACCGCGGAATTTTTAATTGGAGAAAATATGAATTTTGATTTTGATAAGGTTACGGATCGTTCAAATACTTTTGCGATAAAATACGATCTTGCTGCAGAAAGAAACAAACCGGCTGACGCAATCAGTCTTTGGGTGGCTGATATGGACTGGCCTGTTGCGCCTGCAATTACTGAGGCATTAAAAAAACGCTGTGAGCATGGAATTTTCGGCTACAGCTGGCCGGACAACCGTTATTATGAAGCATTAAAAAAATGGTTTAGCACGCGCCATAATTTTGAAATTAAAAAAGAATGGGTTGTAAATACTCCCGGGGTTGTTTTTGCGCTTTGTTCTGCAATAAAGGCTTTTACAAGTGAAGGCGACGCAGTTTTAATTCAACGACCGGTTTATTATCCTTTTTCTAATTCAATCAGAAATTTAAACCGCAAACTTGTAAACAGTCCTTTGGTTTATAAAGACGGAATGTATTCAATTGATTTTGAAGATTTTGAAACTAAGATTGTTAAAGAGAATGTAAAGCTTTTTATTTTGTGTTCTCCTCATAATCCTGGCGGAAGAGTCTGGAAGCGTGAAGAACTTGAACGGCTTAGCAAAATCTGTTTAAAGCACAATGTAATTGTTGTGAGTGACGAAATTCATTGCGATATTACGTTTGAAGAAAATACTCATACAGTTTTTGCCAGTTTATCGGAAGAAGTGGCGCAAAATACTGTAGTCTGTACGGCACCGAGTAAAACTTTTAATCTTGCAGGCTTACAGTTTTCTAACATCATAATTGCGAACGAAAAATTACGGAAAGCGTTTTGCGCTCAGATTGATAAAACTGGCTACGATGAACCAAATGTTACAGGTCTTGAAGCTGCAACGGCTGCGTATGCAAATGGCGGTGAATGGTTTGATCAGGCAAAAGCATATATCTGGCAGAATATTTTGTTTGCAGAACAGTATATTTTGCAGAACTGTCCAAAGATAAAAGTTTGTAAACCTCAGGGAACATATCTTTTGTGGCTGGATTTTACGGCTTTTAATTTAACGGACAAACAGATTGAAGACAAAATTTTAAATAAAGCAAAAGTCTGGCTTGACGGAGGGGCAATGTTTGGACTTGAAGGAGAAAAGTTTCAGAGAGTAAATTGTGCAACCCCAAGAAAAATTCTTGAGGCTGCATTAAAGGCAATTTGCGAAGAATTTAAAAATGACTGATTTTGCGGTTTAACTAAGCAGCCGGATGGTGAGTTTGGATTATATTACGTAATCAAAACCATTAAATTCGTGATTTTTTTCGGCGATTTGTTCGAGAGTAACGCTGTCAACATAAGTGTTTATTGCGTTGTCAAAACCCTGCCAGAAAAAATCATTGCCAATGGAAGAAACTGTGTTGCCTTCTGCAACGCCTTTTGGGCTTAAGTCGCCTTCCATTGCGCGTAAAATGTCGCCTGCTGTGTATTTATCGGGAGTCTTTGAAAGTTTGTAGCCGCCATTGTTGCCACGAAGTCCTGTAACAAGGCCCGCCTTGCTGAGCTGCATTAGGATTTGTTCAGCGTATTTGGCACTTAAATTGTGGCGATGGCTTAAAAGCTTGAGCGCTACGTATTTTGAAGGATCCTGTTCTGCAAGATCTGTCATGAGTAAAAGAGCATATTGACCTTTTGTAGAAATTTTTAGCATTTAATGTTCTCCAGGGAAAAATAACCTATAGACATTATAGCATTTATTAAAACAAAAAGAATTACATTTGCATTTGATTTGCATGTGTTTTAAAAAGGAGTTTTTATGGCAATTATTGAACTTAAAAACATATACAAAACCTTTGTTCAAAACGGCAAGACTTTTAATGCTGTTGAAGACGCTTCGGTTTCGATAAAAAAGGGTGAAATTTATGGAATTATCGGATTTAGCGGGGCAGGAAAATCGACACTAGTGCGCACAATTAACCTGCTTGGTCGCCCGACTCAAGGAAGCGTAATTGTAAAAGGAAAGGATTTTCTTTCGTTGTCGCAAAAAGAACTTAGAAGCGAACGCAAAAAGATTGGAATGATTTTTCAGCATTTTAATCTGATGAAAAGCCGCAACGTTTTTGACAATGTTGCTTTTCCTTTAAAATATTCAGGAGTATCTAAAGACGAAATTTCTAAAAAAGTTCATTCGCTGCTGGAACTTGTTGAAATTAACGACAAAGACAAAAATTTTCCGGGTCAGCTTTCTGGTGGTCAAAAGCAGCGTGTTGCAATTGCCCGCGCGCTTGCAAATGATCCAGACATTCTTCTTTGTGACGAAGCAACTTCGGCCCTTGACCCGACAACAACAAAGTCGATTTTAAAACTCTTAAAAAAGCTGAATAAACAGCTTGGGCTTACGATTGTAATTATTACGCACCAGATGGAAGTTATAAAAGAAATCTGCGACAGAGTTGCGGTAATGGAGCATGGAAAAATTGTTGAACAGGGCGATGTTTTTAACATTTTTGCAAATCCAAAAGAAGAAGTTACAAAACGTTTTATAAAGGCAACTTCGAGTCTGACAAAGATTGAAGAACTCATTGCAGAAGAAAGCCCTGTTGTTCACCTTGAAAAGGGTGAATATCTTGTCCGCTTTACTTATATTCAAAAAAACGTAAGCGAACCTTTAATCAGTGCAACTTCCAGAATTTATGACATTACGATGAATATTATTTTTGCGGAAATTGAAATTGTTCAGGGAGCGCCAATCGGTGGAACGATTGCAATTATAAGCGGCAAAAAAGAAGCAATCGAGAGGGCACTTGTTCATATTCGTGAAGAAAATGTTGGCGTGGAGGTGTTAAAAAATGCATGAGCTTTTAGTAAAAATTCTGCCAAATTTGATGGCAAATAAAAGATACGTAAACTTTGGAATTTCGATAATCCAGACTGTGCAGATGACACTGTGGTCTGGAGCAATAAGTTTTGTTCTTGGAATGATTTTTGGCGTTGCCCTTGTTGTTACAAAAAAAGATGCAATCCTGGAAAACAAGGTTGTTTATCAGATTTTAGACAAGGTAATAAATTTTTTCCGTTCGATTCCGTTTATTATTCTTCTTACCGGCGTTATGCCTTTGAGCCGCCTTATTATGGGAACTTCGATTGATGTTCGTGGAGCAATCGTTCCTCTGGTTTTTGGAACTGTTCCTTTTTTTAGCCGCCAGATCGAAAGCGCACTTTCTGAAGTTGACGGTGGACTTGTAGAAGCTGCCGTAAGTATGGGATTGAACCCCTGGGACATTGTTCTGCGCGTTTATTTAAAAGAAAGCATTGGGCCGATTGTCCGCGGAACTATGATTACAACTGTAAGTTTAATTGGTCTTACGGCAATGGCAGGCGCGGTTGGTGCCGGTGGACTTGGAAACTTTGCAATCCAGTATGGACACGATATGAATATGCAGGATATTACCTGGCTTACGATTGTGCTGCTGGTTGTGGTTGTAAATTTAATTCAATGGTGGGGGACGAGATTTATTAAAAAACATAGTCATTAAGTTGAATTAAACAAAATTGAAAATGCGGGAGCGCTAGGAAGGGCGCGCGAAGCGCGTTGGCGTAGCCAATGGAGCGAAAGCGGAACCCTGGATATAGCGACGGCGTAAAACGCCGGCCCGCCCGACAAAAAAACTATTGCAAAAAAAATAAAAAAAATATATAAATTGTGTATTACCTATTGTAATACTAGGTTTATGGAGGAATTTTATGAAAACATTTACGGCGGTTCTTGCGGGTGCAGTTGCACTGACTTCGGTTCTTTTTACTTCTTGTGGCGAAAAGAAAAACAATGTTGTAAAACTTGGCGTTGTTGGCGCAATGTATGAAGAACTTTGGGCTTCGACAAAAGAAGAACTCAAAAATGAAGGAATTGATTTGCAGATTGTTCTTTTTAGCGATTACAGCACACCGAATACAGCTCTTGCAAATAACGACATTGATTTGAACGCTTTTCAGCACAGAATTTTCTTGCAGGCTGACTGCGAATCTCGTGGCTACGATTTAAAGATTGTTGGAAATACATTTATTATTCCGCTCAACCTTTATTCTTCAAAAGTTAAGTCTGTGGCAGAACTTAAAGAAGGCGCTGTTGTTGCAATTCCTGACGATGTAACAAACGGTGGACGCGCGCTCAAGGTTTTGCAGGACGCAGGTCTTATTACTCTTAACGAAAATGCAGGCTTTAATCCAAGAATTAACGATGTTGTAACAAGCAAGGTTCAGATTAAGGAACTTAAGGCAAACACAATTCCTGCTGCTTTGCCGGATGTTGATGCTGCAATCATTAACGGAAACTTTGCTCTCAGCTTTGGAATTAAAACCCAGGACGCAATTTTTGCAGACACAAGCCTTACAGAAAAGAATTACTGGAACCTTATTGCTGCAAATGCTGCCAGCTTAAAAGATGCCCAGAAAGTTGAACTGTTCCGAAAGGTTGTTGCAGCTTTCCAGCGCCCGGAAACAGAAAAAATCTTTAACGAAACTTATGCCGGTTACTTTATTAAAGTAGGCTGGGACGAAGATGAACTTTCTGCCCGCCTTGCTGAATAGAAAAAACTCTTAATAATTTGAGGACTGCCCGCGTTGTTCTGGGGGCAGTTCTTTTTTGTTTTTAAAAATAGTTTTTTAAAAAATGGAGGATGATTGTTGTATGGAAATACATGAGCTTTCGAAAATTATAAAAGACGAAGAGCGTGTGGTTTATGGCGATAAAATTGAACAGAAGTTTTTATCGGACACGTTCGGCCGCAAAAAAGGAAAGGCTTCGGCCCTGGTTTTTGTAAAATCTACGCAGGAAGTAAGCGATGTAATGCGCTTTGCTCATGAAAATAAAATTTCTGTAACTCCACGTGGAGCCGGCACAAACCTTGTTGGTTCGACCGTGCCTTTTAATGATGCAATTATCCTCGATTTTTCAAAGATGAATAAAATTCTGGAAATCGACAAAGAGAATTTTACTGCAACTGTTGAGCCTGGTGTTGTCTTAAAGGATTTTCAGCAGTATGTAGAAAGTCTGGGGCTTTTTTATCCGCCTGATCCTGGCGAAAAAACTGCGTCGATTGGCGGCAACATTGCAACAAATGCCGGCGGAATGCGCGCCGTAAAATATGGAGTTACCCGAAACTATGTTATGGGGCTTGAACTTGTGCTTGCCGACGGAACAGTAATTCAAACAGGTTCAAAAAACCGCAAAGATACGACTGGCCTTGATATAAAAGACATTGTAATTGGCAGCGAAGGAACTCTTGCAGTTATTACAAAGTGCCTTTTAAAACTCGTTGGAAAACCAGAAAAATCTACAAGCCTTTTAATTTCGTACGACAGCCTTAAAGCAGGAATTGAATCCGTTCCTTTGATTTTAAAAGCAAATATAAATCCTACGGCACTTGAATTTGTTGAACGCAAGGTAATTGAACTTGGCGAAAATTTTTTGAATTCCGGGGATTTTAAAGACAAAAACATTCATTATCCGGACTCAGAGTGCAAGGCATATCTTTTGCTTACTTTTGACGGCGCTCAGGGAGAAATTGATTCTGCGATTGCAAAGCTGAACGAAATAATAAAAGATGTGTGTCGTGGCGTTTTTGTTTTAAACGACGCACAGGAAAGCATGAATGTCTGGCGTGTGCGTGGAGCTTTGGTAAAGGCGGTTGAAGCTGTAAGCGAGCAGGAACCGCTGGATATTGTTGTTCCAATCAGCCAGGTAGACAAATTTGTAAAGTACGTAAACGAATTGGAAAGCGAAAGCGGAATGCAGATGATAAGTTTTGGTCATGCAGGAGACGGAAACGTTCATTTGTGTGTTGTTCGCGGCAAGCGTGACGAGCAGACCTGGATTAAAGAACTGCACGAAAACCTTACAAAACTGTATGCTCAGACACACGTTCTTGGCGGACTTATTTCCGGGGAACATGGTCTTGGCGTAAGCAAGAGGGAATTTTTCTTTAACCAGACAAATCCGGCAAACGTTGCTTTAATGAATTCAATAAAAAAAGCATTTGACCCGGACAGAATTTTGAACAATGGAATTAGTTATACAAAATAAAAGGGCGCGGACTGTGCACGTTTATTTTGTAAATAAAAAATAGCCGGGGCAGTAAGGGCGCGCGTAGCGCGTTGGCGCAGCCAATGAAGCGAAAGCGGAACCCTGAATGACCCGACGCGTGCAGTGAATGCGCTCCAGAAGAGGACAAAAAATGAAGGCTTTATCAAAGAGAACAGAAAGTTTTACAGATTCAGTAATTCGTCGAATGACGAGAATTTCTTTAAAATATGATGCAGTTAATTTGAGTCAGGGATTTCCGGATTTTGATCCGCCAAAGGAAATTCTGGACAGGCTGGCAGAAGTTGCTTACGAAAATTTTCATCAGTATTCGATTACCTGGGGGGCGCAGAATTTTCGCGAAGCGCTGGCTAAAAAACAGTCAAAGCTGATGGGAATTAGTGTTGACCCGAACAGCGAAATTGTTACGACCTGTGGCGGCACGGAAGCAATGATGGCTGCAATGATGACGATTTGCAATCCGGGCGACAAAGTTGCGATTTTTTCGCCGTTTTATGAAAATTACGGAGCAGACACGATTTTGTCGGGCGCTGAACCGATTTATATTCCGCTTGTTCCGCCTGCATACACTTTTGACCCGAACAGACTCGAAGATGCTTTTAAGGCTGGGGCAAAGGCTTTGATTTTGTGTAATCCTTCAAATCCGTGCGGCAAGGTTTTTACTCTCGAAGAAATGACTGTAATTGCAGACCTTGCAAAAAAATACGACGCTTACGTTGTAACGGACGAAGTTTACGAACACATTATTTATGAGCCGAACAAAATGGTTTATATGGCGAGCCTGCCTGGAATGAAAGAACGCACAATTGTCTGCGGTTCGCTTTCTAAAACTTATTCACTTACAGGCTGGCGCCTTGGTTACACAATTGCTCCGGCAGAAATCAGCGAAAGAATTAAAAAAGTTCACGACTTTTTGACAGTTGGTGCGGCAGCTCCTTTGCAGGAAGCAATTGTAACGGGCCTTAATTTTGGTCAGAAATATTATGACGATTTAACGGCAAAATATACTCACAAGCGGGACTTAATGTGCCGTGGTCTGGACGAAATCGGTTTAAACCACAATGTTCCTCAGGGCGCGTATTACATTATGATTGATTTTAAGGACTACATGAAAAAGCTTAACGTTACAAGCGATCTTGAGTTTGCAGAAATCCTGTGTCGCGACGTTGGTGTTGGAATGGTTCCAGGTTCGAGCTTTTTTAAAGAAAATGTAAACGACTATCTTAGAATCCATTTTGCAAAAAAAGACGAAACTTTAAAGGCCGCCCTCGAACGTCTTGCGGATATAAATAAAAAGCTTTAGAAGTTTTTTCTGGACGTGATTCCGGCTATCCGAGATTCCGCGCAGCCGCGCTTCATTCTGCTGACAGTCCGCATTTGTCGCAGTCAACTGTCTTTATGTGCCGTCCGTGGCACAGTAAACAGACGAACAGACATTTGCACAGTTGGTGTGAGATGTCAGCAGAACGCCTGCGGCGTCTCTACTATCCGGCGTAGGAATTTTTCAGGCAACGCCGAGCGTGGATGTGTCATTGTCTTACTTTGCACTGACAATCTTGAGATTCCCTTGTCAAGCAAGGGAATGACAGAAAAGGTTAAGCCGTGGAATGGACAGACAAAGGCGAGCCAGGAGAATGACAACCACGCTGTCATTGTCTCACCTTGACCCGACTATTTTAGTCCCATTTGTCATTGTCGGGCTTGACCCGACAATCTCAAGTTCCTGTTTATTTGCCATTGCATAAAAAGAAAAAAAGTATAATAATCGCTGTATCTAAAATAAACGTGCACGATGCACGAAATAAAAGAGGCTGAGTATGAAAAACGTAGGCTATTACAACGGAAAAATCGGCTTGCAGGAAGAAATGACTGTTCCGCTTTTGGACCGCGCAATGTTTTTTGGTGACGGTGTTTACGATGCAACTTACTGTGCAAATCGTAAAATCTTTGAAGTTGACTATCATACAGAGCGTTTTTTTAACAGTCTGCGTCTTACAAAAATTCCTTTTAAGATGACAAAAGAACAGCTCGTTGCTGAATTACAAAAGTGCATTGATGCAATGGACAGCGACGGCGTCTGCTTTGTTTACTGGCAGTGCACTCGTGGAACGGCTCCGCGCAATCATCTTTTTCCAGATGTTGAACCAAATCTTTTAATCTGCATTACTGAGTCTAAACTTACGGATCTGCGCACTCCTTGCAAACTGATTACAGAAGAAGATACAAGATTTTTTCATTGCAATGTAAAAACCTTAAACCTTTTGCCGAGCGTAATGGGCAGTCAGCACGCTTTTGAAGCCGGCGCAAAGGAAGTAATTTTTCATCGCGGAGAGCGCGTAACTGAATGTGCACACACAAACGTAAATATTTTAAAAGACGGAAAATTTATTACTCCGCCCCTCGATGAACTTATTTTGCCAGGTGTAACAAGAAGACATTATTTAGACATTTGCCGCCGGCTTGGAATTCCGTATGAAGAGCGGCCTTTTACGCTAGATGAACTTTTTGCAGCTGACGAAATTTTTATTACTTCTGCTGGAACTTTAGGGTTGCCGGCTTATGAAATTGACGGTAAAAAAGTTGGTGGTAAAGCTCCTGAACTTTTAAAAAGATTGCAGAGCGAAGCCGTCGAAGATTTTTACAGGGAAACAGGATACAGGGCGGATATTATTTAGTTTTTCTGGACAAGGGGGTGTAAGGGCGCCGTAAGGCGATGCGTAGCATTGGAGCGCGCAAGACGCGGAACCCTGAAACACCCGGTGGGACTGGCTAAAAAGTATTTTTCTGTCAGTGTCGGGTTTGACCCGACAATCTGGAGATTCCCTGGTCAAGCCAGGGAATGACATTTAAAACTTATTAGACGTCCCGATGACAAAATGCTTTGTTATTGTCGGGCCACGACCCGACAATCTGTTACGGGAATGACAGACCAGGTCAAGTCATTGACTGACAGAAAAAGGCTAATTGTGGAATGACAGAAAAAGTTGAATCGTAGAATGTCAGGGTGAACTTTTTAGCCAGTCCCCTGGCCCATAAAAAAAGATAGAAAGAGCTCGTGCTTAAAAACCTTTGATATTTAATGCACGATGTAATAGAATGAGTTACATTTTGCATAAATAACCAATGGGGGTTAGACGTGTCTGGGTTGATTAAAAAAGTAAGCCTGCGTGATCAGGTTTATGAGTATCTTAAGAACGGAATTTTGAATCAGGATTTTAAGCGTGGAGAAAACATAAATCTTGACGAACTTTGCCGTAAACTTGGAGTAAGCAACACACCAATTCGAGAGAGCATAAATCTGCTTGTAAAAGAAGGACTTATCGAATACAAGCACAACATGGGATTTTTTGTAATTGATCCTGACAAAAAAACGGTAAACGAAATGCTGCAGGTTGTATTTTTTCTTGTAGTTGCGGCCTATCGTTTTTGTTACCGTAGCGGTCTTATGCCAGAGATTTTTCCTAAACTGGAAAATCAGCTTAAAAAGCAGAAGGAATTTTTGGACAAGGGCGACGCTGTCGGTTACGTTGACATTACCCACGACTTTGAACGCTGCATAATCGAAGGCGTTGGAAATTCAATGCTGGTAAAGGAATATGATGCCAAAGAAACTTTGATGGCTTTTATTTCGACATATTATTCAGACAATAATCTGGAAGCATTGAGGGTGGTTTATGCCCAGCACGAGCATATTTTTAATTTAATGAAAGAAGGCAAACTTGAAGACGCTGTTCTTGCAATGCGTGAACATTACTACAAGCCGGAACTCTATATTAACGGTCAAAAGCAGGAATAGGCGAGAAAAGACACTAAAATCGTGTCATTGAAAATTTGCTTTTTGAAAAGAATGTGGCTGTTCAAAAGAAAGTCAGGCTGAAAATAAAGTAAGCGTGACTTTGTATTTTTGAAAAGCCATTTATTTTGGCTGTTTTAATCGTGCACGATGCATAAAACACGTAACATTAAAATCCAGGAATCTTACGAGAGGTTTTAAAATGCAAAATGAATTACAGAAAGAACTACAAAACGAAACTCAAAATAAAGCACAAGGTGAATTAATCGAAGATATTGTTTTAAAATATTCAAAACGCGGAATGAATGTTTTAAGGCAGTCAATGCAGGAAAACTATGCGGAAAATGCTGCAAAAATGATTTTGTCCTGGCAAAAAGGAACTGTTTTTTTAACTACAGGCTTTTATGTTGCAGGTTTTGCAGAAACTGACGGACCTGCAGGAACGGTTTTTATGGCTATGGCGCTAAAAGCTTTGGGTTTTAGACCAGTAATTGTTACGGACGATTTTTGTAAAGGTTTTTTTGAATTAAAACAGGTCGAAACTGTTTATATGCCTTTTGATTTTGGAGAAAACTGGTGCCGTTCAATTATCGAAAAATATAATCCGGTTGGAATGATTTCGATTGAGCGTTGCGGAAAAAATATCCATGGCGACTATCAGAATATGCGCGGTGTGAGCATAAGCGAATTTACGGCGGAAACTGATATTCTTTTTGAGCTTTTGTATAAAAAAGTTCCGACGATTGGAGTTGGCGACGGCGGAAACGAAATTGGAATGGGCAATGTTGCACAGCTTATCAGCAAAAATTTAAAACTTGTTCCGTGCGCTGTAAAAGTTGACTGCCTTGTTATTGCAACTGTGAGCAACTGGGGCGCGTATGCAATTCTGGCCTGGCTTGCAAAAATTACAGGCAATAAAGAACTTTTGCCGGATTTTGAAACTGTGCAGCAATATATTGCGCAAACTGTAGAAATTGGTAGTGTTGACGGTGTAACAAAAGAAAAGACTGTGAGCGTAGACGGTTTTAACATGGAAACAGAAAAAGAAATCCTTTTGGGATTAAAAGAAGCACTGTAAATTAGGGCGGAGGTTTTAAATGCTTAGAGTTGATTTAAATTGCGATCTTGGCGAAAGCTTTGGAAATTATAAACTTGGGCTGGACGAAGAAGTAATAAAATACATTTCTTCTGCAAATGTTGCCTGTGGCTTTCATGCGTCGGATCCGCTTGTAATGGCAAAGACCGTTAAAATTGCAAAAGATGCCGGCGTTGCAGTTGGCGCGCATCCGGGATTTCCGGATCTGGTTGGTTTTGGCCGGCGGAATATGAATGTTTTACCGGCTGAACTTAAGGCAATGGTTGTGTATCAGATTGGAGCTTTAAAGGCTTTTTGTGATTCAAATAAAATAAAAATGCAGCACGTAAAGCCTCATGGGGCAATGTACAATATGGCGGCAAAAGACGAAAAACTTGCTGTTGCCATTGCCGAAGGAATTGCCGAAGTTGACGATTCACTTATTCTGCTTGGTCTGAGCGGAAGCGAAATGCTTAAGGCTGCACAAAAAACAGGATTAAAGGCCAAAAAAGAAGTTTTTGCTGACCGCGCTTACGAAGAAGACGGAACTTTAGTTGCAAGAACCAAGCCGGGTTCAATGATTACGGACGAAAATCTTGCAATTGAGAGGGTTTTAGGAATGATAAAAAACGGAAGCGTAAAAGCGATTACCGGAAAAGAAATTGCGATAGAAGCGGATTCAATTTGTGTTCATGGCGACAGTCCAAAAGCTTTAGACTTTGTAAAAAAGATTCGGGCAGCGCTTGAAGTTGAAGGAATTGAACTTTGCGCCATGGGAAAATAAAACTAATGCGGTCGTTTTGCAAAGAGGAATGTTGCCCTTGCAACTAAAAATCTTCCTGCAAAGCGGCTGGCAAAGGCTGTTAAACGCCATTTAAAAAAGGTGAGAATTTGTTTTTTGCCTTTGTCTGCATTTTTTAAGCAGTGGTTTACAACTTTTTTTGGATCTCTGCCATGTAAAACTTCTTTACGTTTGCCGTTTGAAGCAATGTTTGCAAAATTTGTGCTGACGCTCCCCGGGCAAAGTGCACAGACTTTTATTTTTTTGTCTTTGAGTTCTGCGGCTAATGCAAGCGAAAATGAAAGAACGTATGCTTTTGTTGCCGCATAAACTGCAAAGTTTCCTAAAGGCATAAAGGCAGCAAGCGAGGCAACATTTATAATTGTTGAATTTTCTCTTAAATAGTTTATTGAATATCCGCAGATTCCAGTTAGGGAAGTGCAGTTAAGGTCAATCATCTGCATTTCTTTTTCTACGGCAGTTTCGGCGAATGGGCCGTAAGTGCCAAAGCCTGCATTGTTTATTAAGTATTCAATAAAAAATTCTTCAGTTGAATTTTCTTTCTGCAGAATCTGATAAAAGTTTTGAGCACCGGCGGAGCCGCTGAGATCAACGGCAAATATTTTTACTTTTGTTTTGCCTGTAAAGTTGACTGTAAGGCTGTCGGCTAATTCCTGCAGTTTTTCTTTTGAACGGGCAATAAGCCAAAGTTCACGATTTTGGGCGGTTTGTGCTTCGTATCTTTTAAAAAGCTGAACGGCAAATTCTTTTCCCATTCCGGAACTTGCGCCTGTAATTATTGTGATTTTCTTCATACTTTTACGAAAGCCTCTTGTAAAGTTTGTTTAAGATTTCTTTAAACGTTTCGTATTCGTCTGCATTGAGCCAGGATTTAAAGTTGTCTTCCAGTGATTTTCTGTCTGCGACATTGCTTTTACAAAGTTCCTTGCCTTTTTCTGTAATTGTTACGCTTTTTGACATTCTTCCGTTTTTTACAGTCAGCTGGGTTGTAAGCAGTTTTTTTGCTTCCAGGCGTTTGATAATTCCGTTTGTTGTCGGGTGCGAAACTTCTAAAAATGTTTCGATTTCTTTTTGGGTTGTTTCGTGGTTTTCGGATTCTTCTACAAAGTTGAGCACCCGTAACTGAGAAAAAGTAACGCCAAGCGTCGAAAGTGTTGTGTTTACGTGCTGAGAAAGTTTTTCGTCAACTTTTTTAAAAAGACAGCCAATGTCCTGGTTATTAATTTGTTCAATATTTTTTTGCATGACAGCTCTAATTATAGTGGGTTTATTTTTTATTTTAAAACAGAAAACGCGAATTTTACAAAAATAAGTGTAACCGGCTACAGTTAAGAATTGTTTCTCCCCGTATAGTGTACTACAGCAAGTGTAGTTAGTTACACTTTGCATTCTGGAGGCATCAAATTGAATCGCTTTAAGATTTTCAATTTAGTTTTTGTGTTTACGGCGTTTTCTTTTGGTTTGTTTGCGCAGGAAAATGAAAAACTGACGCTTACTGCGGACGAGGCAGTTGAACGCGCTTTGACAAACCATATCGACATAAAACGTGCGGAAATTTCTTTGGCTCAGACTAAGCGGGAATATAAAAATTCCTGGAACAAGGTTTTGCCGTCGGTGAGCGCAAGCGGTTCTGCGTCCGAAAGCAAAACATGGAAAGACGCGGATTCTGACACGGTAAACGCTTCGGCGAGTGTTTCTGCAAGCCTTTCGCTTGATACCGGGCTTGCCTCTTCGATTAAGGCGTTGCGTTCTTCCTGTGAGGCTGGAGAAATCTCTTACGAAGATACTGTGCGCAGCACTGAAAACTCTGTCCGCAGCGAATTTTACAGGCTTTTGTATTTGAATGATCAGCTTGAAAATTCAAAAAAGACTCTTGAATCTTACGAAAAGCAGTACGAGCAGGCAAAAAACAAATTTTCAAAAGGAACTGTAACCGAGCTTGAACTTTTGAGCGCGCAGGTGAATGTAGAAACTGCAAAACCCGATGTTGACAGCGCGCAGACCACTTTTAACAACGCTTTGTTTGAGTTTTTAGACACGATTGGAATTGAGCGCGGAACTCAAGTTGAACTTTCCGGCTCGCTTGACGACGCGGACAAAATAGAAAAAATTGACCGCTCTGTTCTTGAAGACTGCGAAAATAAATCTCTGCAGGTAAGGCTTATGCAGAAAAATCTTGAAACTGCCAGGCACAATAAAAATTCAACGGCGGGCTCGCTGTTTTTTCCGACTTTGAATCTTGGGGCAAATGTTCTGCCGGAAGTTTATTCTTACGACAAAAACACAAAAGACAGCACGCAGACGCCACAATGGAATGTTTCTGTCGGGCTTTCGCTTCCGTTGGACAGCTGGATTCCAGGCTCGTCTGCCAGTGTAAAGGTTGCCGCCCTTGACGACACTGTAAAAGACTATGAAGTTCAGCTTGAAAACCTTAAAAAAACTGTGCACACAAGCGCGCAGGAAAAATACGAGGCAATCGAGCTTTCGCAGAAAAACATTGCCGCGCGCAAAATGAATGTTCAGCTTGCGCAAAAATCCTATGAAATGACAGAAGAAGCGTACAGCCGCGGAACTAAAGACCTGCTTGCCCTGCAGGACGCTTTGGACAAACTGAGTTCCGCAAAGCTGCAGCTAAGGGCGGAGCAGTACAGTCTTTTGAGCAACGTGCTTTCGCTAAAGACGCTTCTTGCGCTGTAAAGCCGGGCTGACAACACTCAGTGGCGTTGTCGGGTTTGACTCGACAATTTGAGATTCCCGCTTCCCGTGCGGGAATGACAGGAGAAACAAGTGCGATGTTAACAGGGGAAACAAACCCGATGTTGACAGGAAAAACAAGTCACTTTCTTGCGAAAGGGATTGTGGCGTATCAGTCTGACGACTGCTACGCTGCGAGTTTGCTGTTGCAAACTCGTTATTTTACGTGTGCGCTAAAAGCGCACGACCCCTTTCTTGCGAAAGGGATTGGAGGGGCGCCGCAGGCGTTCTGCTGACAGCCTGCATTTACTGTGAAAATGCCACTTTGTCTGTCATCTGTGCCACGGACGGCACACAAAGACGGTTGACCGCAAGAAATGCGTAGCATTTGTTGCCTGACAGGATGTCAGAAGAATGTAGGCGAATGCCGGAACCCCGCAAAGCCCGGCGCGCCACTTTGTGGAGCGTTCGCCCATAAAAATAGAAAAAATTAGTTTATAGAGATAGAGAGGAAAAAATGAAAATTACTAAAAAAAGAATTATTTATACTGCAGCCGCTGCTGCTGTTCTGGCTGTTATTGCCTGTCTTCCAAAGAAAAAAATGGAATTGCCTCCTGCGCAAAAAACTGTTTATCCGGTTCAGACGGAAACTGTTCAAAAATCGGACTTGCAGGAATATCTGCAGTTAAACGGAAACGTAAAGGCGGACAACACAATTTCGGTTTTTCCGGACATGAGCGGAAAACTTGTGAGCGTGCCTGTAACTCTTGGAACTTACGTTAAAAAAGGCCAGCTGATTGCGGAAGTTGACCCTTCTGTTCCGGGCTCGGTTTATGCAAAAAGCCCTGTTTACGCTCCAATCGAAGGCTATATTACGTCGCTTCCGCTTACTCCGGGAACAACGGTTTCTACTTCTTCGGAAATTGCGCGGATTGGAAACATAAACACATTGCAGATTGAATCAAAAATTCCTGAAGGAAAAATCGGCGTTCTAAAAAACAATCTTACGGCAGAAATTTCGCTTGAAGCCTACAAGGGCGAAACTTTTCCGGCTCACATCTTTAGAATCAGCCCGATTGTTGACGAAAGTTCCCGCACAAAGGAAGTTTATTTTCTTTTTGACACAAACGACACGAGAATCAACGCCGGAATGTATGTGCGCATAAAACTGAATACGGTTCTTCATAAAGACATTATTTGTGTTCCGACCGACTGCATTGTTACAGACAACGGCAAAAAGTATGTTTACGTCGTAAAAGAAGGAGGGCAAAGTGGAACTGGCGCAGCTGGAGCGGACGCGAACTCAGTTGGCGCAAGTGGCGCGGACGGCGCAGACAGCACTCAGACAAAAGCCCTGCTTACAGTAGAAAGGCGCGAAATTACAGAAGGCGTTACTGTTGACGCGCGAACAGAAATTTTAAGCGGACTTACAGAAAACGAAAAAATCGTTGTGAGCGGAATGCAGGTTCTTTCTGACGGGGCACAAGTGCGCAATGTTGGAGGCGAAAAATGAGCGTTTCTAAAAAGGTAATGGAACATCCGGTTTTAACAATCTGCGTCTTTGCGCTTATTGCAATCGTAGCTTTTTTTACGCTTGGCAATATGCAGATTGACTTAATGCCGGACATGGATATGCCGGTTGCAATGGTCATGACAAGCTACGACAACGCCGGCCCTGAATCTGTAGAAAAATCAGTAACGGAAGTTCTCGAAAGCGGACTTATCAGCGTAAGCAACTTAAAGGAAATGACTTCTGAATCTTCGGAAGGCTCTTCGCTTATCCGCCTTGAATTCAACTATGGAACAAATATCGACACTGCAATCAACGATATTCGAGACAAGCTCGACATGGTAAAAGGAAGCCTGCCCGACGACGCGGATTCTCCGCAGATTTTTAAGTTTGACTCAAGCGCAATGCCTGTAATGACTTTAGCCTTAAACGGAAACCGCTCCGCAGACGAACTTAGAAAACTTGCCGATGACGAAGTTTCTGACCGTCTTGAACAGACCGCAGGAATTGCCCAGGCAAATGTGCGCGGTGGCCGCGAGTCAATCGTAAGAATCGAGCTTAGCCAGAACCGCCTTGACGCTTACGATTTAACGCTTTCTTCCGTTGTAAGCACGCTTGCAAGCCAGAATATCGAAGTTGGTGGCGGCTCGGTTTACGAAGGAACAAGAAAATACATGGTTCGCACGACGGGAGAATTTTCTTCAATTGACGAAATCAACGACACGGTTGTCGGCACTGTAAATGGCTACGACGTAAAGCTTTCCGACATTGGCGAAGCGTACATGGGCTACAAAGACCAGACGAGCGAAGTTTTTATCAACGGACTTCCGGGCGTTTACATAAGCCTGCAAAAACAGAGCGGAAGCAACACAGTAAACGTAGCAAACGCGGTTTATAAAAAGATTGAAGAAATTCAGCAGATTTTGCCGGAAGGAGTTCACCTCGACATTATTTCGGACGATTCAACTGAAGTCCGCGACACGTTAAATTCGCTTGTAGAGTCAATTCTCGAAGGTTTTGTTCTTGCTGTCCTTGTTTTGTTCCTTTTTTTGCGCAGCGTAAAAAGTACAATCATCATGGCAATTTCTATTCCGTTCAGCGTTCTGATTACGGTTCTTGTAATGGTCGCAGGCGGAATCACGCTCAACATGATTACAATGACCGGCCTTATTCTTGGCGTCGGAATGGTTGTAGACGCTTCTGTCGTTGTTCTCGAAAATATTTATTCATACAGAATGAGGGGAACAAGCGCCCGCGTTTCTGCGGAAATCGGAACCCAGGAAGTAATGTCTTCCGTAATTTCCGGAAACCTTACTACAATCTGTGTTTTTATTCCGTTCTTTGTCTATAAGTCGCAGCTTGATATGCTCGGCGAACTTTTTACAACGTTAATGGTTGTAATCATAATCGCGCTTTTGTCTTCTCTCTTTGTCGCAATGTTTTTGGTTCCGGTTTTGGCAGGAAAATTCCTCCCTGTCGATAACCGCAGCGAAAAGCCGATAAAAAATCCTTTCTTAAAAAAATGCGACTCTGCAATAGAAGGCGCAATCGATTTTGTGCGCGACAAATACCGCGCCGCCCTGAGAGTTGCCCTGCATCACAGATTTGCCACAGTGCTGATTTCTTTTACGATTCTCGCTTCTTCACTTTTGCTTTTTAGCCATTTGAGAGTTTCGTTCATGTCAAACTACAACGACACCGAAGTCGGCTTAAATGTTGAACTTCCGCTTGGAACAAAGCTGTCCGAAACAAAAAGCGTTCTCGAGCAGTTCTACGAAATTGCAAAGGACGAAGTAAAAGGCTACGAAAACATAATCGTAAGCGTAGGCTCTTCAAGCGGAATGGCGTTAAGTTCAGACACATCTTACAAAGGCTCAATCAGCATAACCCTGCCCGACGCTTCAAAACAGATAGACAGCGCAGAAAGCGTAAAGGCAAAACTCCGCCGCCACTTCGAAGACTTTCCGACAGCAACGTTCACTTTTGACGACGGCAAAATGCAGCAGATGACAGGAAGCGACATAGACATCGCCCTTTCCGGAAACAGCCTCGAAAAACTCCTCGAAACAGGAAAAGAGATTCAGGAGCTCATAAAACAAAAAGTGCCGGAAGCGACCGAGCCAGAACTCGACATAGAAGAAGGCTTGCCTCAGGTAGAAATAAAGATTGACCGCGCCCGCGCTTCTTCGTTTGGAATCAGCGTAAGTTCAATCGCAAACGAAATAAACTACAGCATCAACGGAAAAACCGCCACAACCTACCGCGCCGACGGAGACGACTACGACGTTGTAGTTCTCTTGTGCGACCAGGATAGAAGCGACATTCCAGACCTCGAAAAAATCTTTGTAAACGGCACAAGCGGACGCTACGCAGTTTCGAACTTTGCCCAGGTAGTGCGCGGAACAGGCCCGGTGTCAATCAACCGCGAAGACAAAACACGCACAGTTCACCTTACCGCCGGAATCACACAAGGCTCAAGCGCAGGCGAAGTCGAAAACGAAATAAAAGAAGCGATTTCAAACAACATGGTAATTTCAGAAGACATAAACGTTTCTTACGAAGGCTCGTGGAAAGACACAATGGACACAATGAAAATCCTCATGATTGTCGTAATCCTTGCAGTTGTCCTCGTCTTTGGCGTAATGGCAGGAACTTACGAGTCGTTCAAAGATCCGTTCATCAATATGTTCACTCTGCCGTTCTTGATTGTCGGAGTAGTCGCGATTCATTTAATAACAGGCCAGTCGTTCAGCATGGTTTCTATGCTCGGCGTTGTAATGCTTGTAGGAATCGTCGTAAACAACGGAATCAT
Organism: Lachnospiraceae bacterium; assembly: GCA_963651875.1. Classification (GTDB taxonomy): domain Bacteria; phylum Spirochaetota; class Spirochaetia; order Treponematales; family Treponemataceae; genus Treponema_D. The sequence continues at coordinate 33,575 of CAVJSA010000026.1, forward strand.
TCTTGTTGACCAGACAAATCTTTTAGTTCACCGTGGAACTCCACTTCTCGAAGCATGCGAAAGTGCCGGAGCTTCACGATTGCGCCCGGTTTTAATGACAACGCTTACAACAATTCTTGGAATGATTCCAATGGCATTCTTTGGAGACGCAAACTCTTCAATGACCCAGCCGATCGGATTGTGTATTATCGGAGGACTTACATCGAGCACGCTGGTAACGCTCTTTATAATTCCGGTGCTTTATTCGCTCTTTAACCAGAAGCAGAACCGCAGACAGAAGACCGAAATTCCAGCTGAACTTTTAAAACTGCTCGAACAAAACAGAAAGCAGAATCAGTAGAATTTTAATCTGGGGCTTCCCCGCCGTAAACGGCGGGTCGGGCTATCCGCGGTTCCGCGTCAAGCGCTCCATAAAAAACGGCAAGCCGTTTTTTACGCCTCCGGCGCCGCTACTATCCCTAAGCCGAAGGCTTAGG
>CAVJSA010000027.1:0-30262 GCA_963651875.1 Lachnospiraceae bacterium
TCTTGTTAAAGAGTTTGCGTTCCAAAGCTGTTTTCTTCTGATGATTTTCTGCAGAAGGCTTTACATAGTATTCGCGGCGTTTGCATTCGCGAACAATACCCTCTTTTTCAACCATGCGCTTAAAGCGTTTAATTGCTTTTTCGAGGTTCTCTGACTCGTCTACAACGATTGTTGCCATGTAATTTCACCTCCTTTCCTCGGTGTTCCGATAAGTTCGTTTATTCTATAAAAATTCAAAAATGAATTCAATAAACAAAACGTCCAAAAATCAAATTTATTTTAAAAGAGATTTCGCGTCTTCGATAGCCGCAGCATCTGGAGCAAGCTGAGCTTTTGCAATTCCTTTTAAGGTTGCACCGGCAGCTGTTACGCGATCACCCCAGTCACTGAGCATCTGACCGTCGCCCCAGTCGTACGAACCAAAAAGACCGACAGTTTTACCAGAAAGGCTGCCTTCAATTCCGCTAAAAAACTCTTCCATAGAGTCTTCGAGCTGTTCTGCTCCCATTGCAGGGCTTCCTAAAAGGATTAAATCTGCACTGAGAACTTCGTTTGCATCTGCAACATCTGCAGTACTAAAATATGCATCTGGTGCATCTTCTTTAATTGCGTTTGCAAGCTGTTCTGTATTACCTGTTGTTGTTGCATAAACAATAGCTGTTTTCATAATGTTTCTCCTAAAACATCGCTTTTGCGATTTATTTTTTTACACTCTTACAGAGCTGTATTTTTGTGTGGCAAGAGGAACGCTTAGGCCCTGCTTAAACCACGACATGCAAAGTTCAGTGCAGACTTTGTATTTTTTCATTAAGTTAACGGAAGTCTGCTTGTCTCCGTAAACTTTCCAAAAACCACTGTAAAGGCAGTCGCGTGCATTTTTTGTTTCAAAACCAATCACATCGGCCAGCGGATAACCTAAAAAAAGTCCGGTTTCGTGCGGAAAATTCTCCTGATGAGCAAGCCGATTTATAAGTTCACTCAAAATTGAATTAAATCCTTTTTCTACCGGATAGCCTTTTGATTTTAAATATTCAATATTATTTTTTTGAACACAAACATTCTGTAAAAGATTTTTGTCATAAACGAAAAATAAAAATCTGCCGTTCTCTTTTTTTAAAATTACAAAAAATCTCTTTGTTTTAGAAAAACTGTTTCTCCAGGCAAAAAGCCTTTGACGATTATTCATAAAAAAGTCGCTGTTCATGCTAAAAAGACTCGCTGGTTTTATTCCGCAAAGGGAAGGCGCACTGCAATGAATTATCGTTTCTTCAAATCCCATACAATCTCAAAAAAAAAGATGGCAGGCTAACACTCCAGAGAAACAGTCAGAACTTAAGTGAAAGCCCGCCATGAGGTACACTGTGTTAGCACAAGCTAACTTCACTTGTTAGCATACAGTAACTAAAATTTTATGTCAATAACAGATTTTAAATTTATTCCCAGACTGCGCCGTCTGGAGAAGGATGAACTTTGATTGTGTTCTGGTGTCGCTTTGCATTTGCTGCAAAAAAAGGAAGATCCATTGCATATTCGGAAAGTAAATCGTCCGGCCAGTAATTAAGTTTTACAACAGAACTTAAACCGTCTCCGTCCGCATCGCTTAACGCTCCATACAGGTCGATAAGATCGCAGACTATAAGAGAAAATTTTGCAAGATGCTGCTGTTCAAACTGTTTTTTTATAAAATCCTTTTGCCATTTACGGATTTCGAAAGTTTTTGGCTGAGCCGGAATGTTGATTTTTTCTTCCTTAAGGAATTTTTCAAATTCTCCTAAGAAAACGCTCGGCTTTTTGTGCAGATGATAAATAACACAATTAAACCAGCTGACGGCCCGCCCCTGTGTATAAAAAAGATTTACCGCCCTGGCAAGAGAAGCCGCTTTTGCAAGTTCACTTTCGGAAAACTGAGGCGTGCGCAAAACGTGGTAAGGCGGCGTCTGTTCCCAAATCATTCCAAATCTTTGAGCATCGTCGTGGAGGGCTGTTCCTGGCAAAACCGAAAGACAAAAAAGTTCAAGGTTGTTTGGATAAAGGCTTAGGGCAAAATCAATGCTGTTTTTAAAACCTCGTAAATTGTCGCCCGGCAAACCATAAATAAGGTCAAAACCAAAGGTTACACATTCTTCGTTTAAGTATCCGATATTTTTTACAAACTTTTTTTTGTCGAGAGTTCTATGAACATTTTTTAAAACTTCCGGGTCTGCACTCTGTAAACCGATTTGAAGCGCACAATGCACCCTGCTGAATGCCTTTGCAAGTTCCCTGTCGATAAATTCTGCACGGGCTTCAAAATAATAAAATGTATCCGGAGTTTTTTGAGCAATAAGTTTTAGCATTTTTATTGCCCTTTCTTTGCTTGCATTGTAGGTCGGGTCTAAGACAAAAACCTGAGGGATTTTCTTTCTGGAAAAAAGTTCAATTTCTTTTTCCAGACGTTCCATCGGAAAATACGAAACTTTTTTTTCGCCTTTTGACTCATAACAATAAGAACATTTAAAAGGGCAGCCACGGGCAAGTTCCCACAAAGCGCCACCGTATTTAGAAGCATCTAAAGTTCCGTCGAGATAAGGTGAAGGAAGTTTTTCTAAGCTGCAGGGAACTGCTCTTGAAAAATCGCATTTTGCAGGCTTTCCATTTAAAAAACTTACTCCAGGAATTTTAAAATCTTCGATAGTTTGTTTTGTTAAAATTGAATCTAAAAGGCTTACGACAGCTTCTTCGCCCGCCCCGGCAATCGTGTAAACAAAACCGTTAAAAACAAAAGGAGCCGCCGTAACTTCCGGGCCTCCAGCAATCGTAAGAATTTGTGGATTTTTTGCACGGATTATTGTTGCGGCTGTTTCTAAGGCAATGTGATTCCAAACATAGACACTAAAAAGAACAACGTCTGGGGATTTTTGCAGGATCTGTTCTGCAAGATAAGTGCCGATAAGTTTATCAAGTTCGTTTTTTTCTGCACCAAACTCTACTTTTTTTGAGAGAGATTGAATTTCTGGTGACTCACGGCAAAAATCGAGCAATTCAACGTTAAAAGAATTTTTTGTACGTTCGTCATTTTTTACGGCAGAAGCAACACAGGCAGCACCAAGAGGCAATGCCTGCGGTGATTTTTCGATTAAAAGAGTTGTGCAGATTAGTTTTTTCATTTTAAAAGCAAAAACTACTTATTTTTATTAAGAATCCGCTCTTCGTATTTTCCAGTTGCAATGTCTATGTAACGAACAAAAAGACTTACTTTATTTTCTTCGTTTAAGCTTGACCAGATTTTATTTGTAAATTCGTCGATTGAACCTTTTAATTCAACTAAAACCGGTTCACCTTCAAAAGATGGAAGAGGATTTCCGTTACCCATGTAAGTATGAATAAATCTTCCCTGACCTTTTACTGGAGCATCGTATGTAAACGTAAAGCGAAGAGTATTGTCTGGATTTCCGTTATCGCTTTTTAAAATTGAAATTGCATAATCAAATTTTGAATTTTCTACGTTTAAGAGTGAAGAAATGCGCGGCGTGTAGTTTGGAGCATCGTGTTCGTATTTGCGGCTTGTAAGAGACTGTTCAAAAGTTTTGCCGTCTTTTAAGCCTTCAAAAATTGTGTCTGTCTGATCACCGTTTGTAACGATTGTGCTGTTTTTATACTGACGAACAGCAGCATAAATAATTAAACTCGGGTCGCCTGCAATCAAACTTGGATCAAAAGCTTTTGTGCGCACAACTTCTGTGCCGTTTTCGTCTTCGGCAACAAAAATGCGGTTACGGCTGCCTGCGCTGCGTCCCATTGTCCAGTATGCGCTTACGGCGTATTTTCCGTCTTCAGAAAGGCCGGCAACAATTCCGCGTCCAGGATATTCATTTGCTGATAAAAGCTGTTCAAGCTGATTGATTTTCATATCGATTTCCTTAAATTCAATAAATAATTTATGTATTATCTACAGTTTGTCAGTTTTTTTCAACTAAGTGTTTTTTTTGAATAAATTTGTCCAGTTTCTCCAAATTTTTAATTATTAGTATTTAATCTTCTTTATTTATGCGTATTTTTAAGCGATAATAAATAGAGTTGCTATGCAACTTTTTATGCGCAATTTTGTTTTTTCTATACTGCGCAATGGGATTGTAGTGGCGGCTTGCCGTTGTTTTGCGACGGATCAGGCCGGCGCAAAACAATGAAGCGACAGCGGAACCACGAAAAGCCCGGTTTTATCGGCTTTGGCCGATAAAATGCGCCCAATAAAATAAAAAAAAATTAAACTCTGGAGGATTTCTATGAATGAGCCTTTGAACGAGGATAAAATGGAAATTAATGAAATTCAAAATGAAGAAACTTTAAATCTCGAAGGACAAAAAAACGCCCCGAAAGAACAGGTTTTAGAAGAAAATCCACCAGCTGACGGCAAAAAAGCAAAAAAAGAGAAAAAACGCTTTGGCAAAAACAAAAAACTCAAAATAAAAAAAGAAAAGGTAAAGACAAAACAAAAATTCAGCCTGAAAAAACTGACACGCTCAATGGCTTTTAAATTTGCCATTGTACTTTTTATTCTGCTTATAATTTCGTTTACTTCGCTTGTTTCGATTTTGACACGCTCAATTGCTTCAGACAACACAGAAACTTACACGACTTTTGCAACGACAATTGCAGAACGCACTGCCGACGGATTAACTTACTGGCTCGACTCTTTTGCAACTAATTTTGGAATTTTTTCTAAGTCAGACGCTTTTACTTCTGGTGAATGGGAAAAAGCCTGCGATTATTTAACCGAAAACAAAGATTTGATTGACCCGAGTTTTGATTTTATTGCAATTGCAGACCAGAACGGACAGATGTTTGACTCAAACGGCACTGTAACTGATGTTTCGCACGATGACTTTTTTACGGCAATACAGTCGCAGGGAAAATCGGTTTATATTTCTGACCCTGTGCCTTCGCCGGACGGTTATGGCTACATTTTTTATATTTCGAGCCCGGTAAATAACAAAAATAATTCATTCTGGGGCGTAATTGTCGGGGCGCTTTCGTTGAGTAAGGTGAATTATCAGATTTCGCAGACAATCTTTAGCGAAAACAGCTTTACTTATGCAATTGATTCAAAAGGAAACATTATTGCTCACCCGGATTCTGAAAAAATAATGAAGAACTTTTTTGAAATGGGCGACGAAGCTTCCGGCTATAAGGGCTACAAAAAAATGACACAAAACATGATTCTTGCGCAAAAAGGAAGTGCAATAATAAAAGACACTGAACGCAACGCAACAAATTATGTTTTTTATTGCCCGATTAACCATACAAACTGGTCTTTGGCGATTGCAATTGACGAAACAGAAATTATGGCAACTGCAAAAAAGAGTGCCTTCCAGATCAGCTTTATCAGCGTAATGATTGGTCTTTTGCTTTTGATTGTTGCTTCGATTTATTTGACGCTTTTAGTTCATCCGCTTATTCGCCTTAAAAATTCAATTATCGAAATTGCTTCTGGAGACGCCGATTTAACAAAGCGCATTGAAGTAAAAACAAAGGACGAAGTTGGCGAAGTTGTAAATGGATTTAATACGTTTACAGAAAACCTGCGCCGGATTATTTTGAGCATAAAAGAGTCTAAAGAAGAACTTTCGCTGGTTGATAAAGACATGGCCGACACAACGGTCGAAACCGGCGGCTCAATCAACAAAATTATAAATAACATAAATACTGTAAGTGCGCAGATTGATTTACAGGGACAGTCAGTTGAAGAAACTGCCGGCAAAGTAAACCAGATTGCCGATAACATTGAATCTCTCAATGCTTTAATCGAAAATCAGTCTAGTGGAGTTACTCAGGCAAGTGCAGCTGTTGAACAGATGCTTGGAAACATTACCTCTGTTACTCGCAGCACAGAGCACATGGTTGAATCTTTTGATGCTCTCGAAGAAAACACAAATACCGGAATTGCAAAGCAGAATAATGTTGACGAACAGATTCAGCAGATTCAGGAACAGAGCCAGATGCTCATGGAAGCAAACAAGGTAATTCAAAAAATTGCAAGCGAAACAAACCTTCTTGCTATGAATGCGTCGATCGAAGCCGCACACGCTGGAGATGCCGGCAGAGGATTTAGCGTTGTTGCTGACGAAATCCATAATCTGTCGGAAAGTTCAAGCAAGCAGTCAAAACAGATTAAAGATGAACTTGCAAAAATTCAAAAATCCATCGAAAACGTTGTTCAGTCTTCGGCAGAAGCAAAACAGGCATTTCAGAGCGTAACTTCTAAAATCCGCGAAACAGATCAGCTTGTTCAGCAGATTAAGGGCGCAATGGAAGAAAGCGAAATCGGTAGCCGCCAGATTACTGATGCACTCAAAATGATGAACGATTCAACTTCTGACGTAAGGGACGCTTCTGGAAATATGTCTGCAGGCAACCAGGGAATTCTGGATCAGGTTAAAAAATTGCAGGTTGCAACTGAAGAAATAAAATCCAGCATGGGAGAAATGACGACATCTGCAAACCAGATTAACAGCAACGGCCATACATTAAAGGAAATTTCAGAAACAATGCAGGGCTCAATTGCAAAAATCGGCTCACAGATTGATTTATTCAATGTTTAGAATATAATTGAGGCATGACTTGTGAACTTTCAATCACCCTCATGCCTGAAGAAGAAAACAACCAGGCTGTAATCGATTCAAAAATTAAAAAGGAACTTATTTCTAAAAACGTTCCTGTCAAAAATCAGAAAATAACTTCTGTATTCGTAAAAAAATCAATTGATGCCAGACATGCCCAGATAAAACTTGTAATGCGCTACAAGGTTTACATTGGGGAAGAACCCGAAGATCTCGAAAACATTTCTAAAAACTGGAAGCACGCCGACGGAAAACACTCCGTAATTATTGTTGGCTGCGGACCTGCAGGTCTTTATGCTGCCTTTAAGCTTTTTGAAAAAGGAATAAAGCCGATAATCGTTGAACGTGGCAACGCAACTTCTTTACGCACAAACGATATTTCTGACCTTACTAAAAACGGTGTCTTAAACGAAAATTCAAACTTTTGCTTTGGCTCTGGCGGTGCAGGAACTTTTTCTGACGGAAAACTCTACACCCGCTCAAACAAAAGAGGCGACATCTATAAAATCTATAGAATTTTTGTTGATTTTGGAGCAAATCCAAATATTTTAACAGACGCCCACCCTCATATTGGAACTGACAAGCTGCCAGGCATAATTGACCGCATGGAAAAAAAGATTATTGAACTTGGCGGAGAAATTCATTTTAATTCGCTTTGTACAGATCTTTTAATCGAAAAGACAGAAAAATTAAGGGCAACTGGCGTAAAAGTAAAAAATCTGCTCGACGGAACAGAAAAAGAACTCGTTGCTGATTCAATAATCCTTGCAACAGGGCACTCTGCCGCTGGAATCTATAAAATGATTGCAAAAATTGCGCCGGACGCACTCGAAGCAAAAACATTTGCAGTCGGCGTTCGGGTTGAACATCCACGCTCAATAATCGATGCAATTCAATTCCACGGAAAACAAATGCCAGACGCTGCAGAATACCGTCTTACAACCCAGGTTGAAGGTCGTGGTGTTTACAGTTTTTGTATGTGCCCGGGCGGCTACGTTGTTCCCTGTGCAACTGCAAAAGACCAGATTGTCGTAAACGGAATGAGTTCTTCCGGACGCAACAGTGAATGGTCTAATGCTGCCATTGTAGTTGAACGCAGACCAGAAGACATTCCGGAAGTATTTAAGAAAAAAGCCCTGGACGACGGTTGCCCTGCCCTTGCCGGTCTTTACTGGAGAACCTGGCTCGAAAAGCTCACGGCAAAAAATGGAAATGGCCAGTATGCGCCGGCACAGCGTTTAACAGACTTTTTAGTCGAAAAAAAATCCGAAGACCTTCCAGTAACAAGTTATAAACCAGGCGTTGTTTCGAGCAGACTCGACAAGTGGTTGCCGGAAGATTTGCACAAAAAATTAAGGGCAGCCTTTTTAGATTTTAATAAAAATATGAAAGGTTTTGTCTGCGACGACGCCATTTTGATTGCCAGCGAAACAAGGACAAGCACTCCTGTAAGAATTTTACGAAACAAAGAAACTCTCGAATGTACGCAGATTGAGTCTCTCTATCCTTGCGGAGAAGGAAGCGGCTACTCAGGCGGAATCGGAAGTTCTGCAATGGACGGCGAACGAGTTGCAGGAGCAATAATTACAAAGCTCGAATTCCAGAATTTGTAGATTTTGGTTTACCATCAATTTTGAGTTTTTATTATTAGAAAGTTTTACTAATTTGGAGGAACAAAAATGAAACACTGCATTCTTGTAAAATTTATTCCAGAGATTTCTAAAAAGATTGAAAATTCCTTTATCGAACAAATCCAGGAAATTTTTAACGCTGCAACAGAAATCGACGGCGTTCATTATGTAAAACTTTATAAATGCTGCATTAACCGAGACAATCGCGCCGACCTTATGATCGAAATAGACATGGACAGGGACGCTCTCGAAAAATACGATTCAAGCGACGCCCATTTAATCTGGAAGCGCGAATACTCAAGATTTATCGACGAAAAAACAATTTTTGACTACGAAGATTCAAAACCGTTCAAAAAGTAAACGCAAAAGGCAAAACTTACAGAACGGATTTTAAAAATTTCTGGAGACGTTCGCTCTTTGGAGAATTAAAAATTTCCTCAGGAGTTCCACTTTCGCGGATTTCACCTTTTTCCATAAAAACAACGCGGTCAGCAACTTCGCGGGCAAAGCCCATTTCGTGAGTTACAACAATCATTGTCATTCCGCCTTCTGCAAGTTTTTTCATAACCGAAAGAACTTCGCCTACAAGTTCCGGGTCAAGGGCGCTTGTAGGTTCATCAAAAAGCATGATTTTTGGATCCATTGCAAGGGCGCGGGCAATTGCAACACGCTGCTGCTGTCCACCAGAAAGCCTGTTCGGGTATTCGTTTGCCTTTGTATCAAGCCCAACCATTTTTAAAAGTTCCATTGCCTTTTGGCGGGCACTTTCTTTTTCAATTTTTCCAACATTTACGGGAGCGAGCATAACGTTCTGCAAAACAGTTTTGTGCGGAAAAAGATTAAATTTTTGAAAAACCATTCCCATTTCCAAAAGAATTGAATTCCGCTCTTTTTTTGAAATTTTATATTTGCATTCACCGTTTTCGTACTCGTCGAGGAGCTGTCCCTGAACCCAGATTTTGCCGTTATCAATGTGTTCAAGATGATTCAACGTACGCAAAAAAGTTGACTTTCCAGCCCCGGAAGGACCAATTATGCACACAACTTCGCTTGGCATAACTTCGAGACTGACATTTTTTAAAACGTGCAGGCTGCCAAAGTTTGTGCAAATATTTTCTGTTTTTATCATGCTCATAATTTGTCCTTAATTACTCGTAAACACTGAATTTTCTTTCTGTTTTATTGAATGCAAACGAAAAAACTGCCGTTATGATTAAATACAAAATCATTGCCGGTAAGTAAACAAGTTCGTTTCCTGCGCTCGAAGCAATACTTCTGGTAATTTTTGTAATATCTTCAAGGGCAATCAGCGAAACTAAAGAAGCATCCTTTAAAACCATTATAAATTCGTTTCCGACAGAAGGAATTAAGCGTCTTATTGACTGAGGAACAATTACAAGCGCCATCGTCTGAAAATAATTAAATCCGAGAACCCGGCTGGCTTCGTACTGCCCCTTGTCAATCGACTGAATTGCCGCGCGGATATATTCCGCCATGTAGGCAGCACTGTTTAAGGCAAAAGCAATAAAGGCCGCAAGGAATTTGTTTGTAATTGTTAAGTAATGACAGAGTTTTGGGAGTCCAAAATACAAAAAATAAAGCTGCATTAAAAGCGGAGTTCCGCGGAAAAAGAAAATATAAGCCCCGCAAACTCTGTTAAGCACCCTGTTTTTTGAAATTTTACCAAGCGCAAGAACAAGCCCAAAAACTGTTCCAGCAGCGACAGCGGTTAACGTAAGCAGAATTGTAATTCTTGCACCGTTGAGCAACGCTGGAACCCAGCCAATAATTTTAGAAAAAGCTTTTCCCATTTATTTTACCGTAATCAAGTCCGAACCAAATATTTTTGAAGAAAGGGCCGAAAGCGAACCGTCTGCAACAATTTCGTCAATTGCAGAATTAAGTTTTTCGGCCAAAGCAGAATTTCCTTTTTTTACGGCAATTCCAAAAAGTTCATCAGGATCTCCAGTCCATACGCATTTAAATTTAGAATCAGGACCAAGATAAGCAGAACTTACAAGAGCATCAGAAACTACAGCGTCACAACGACCGAGCGAAAGTTCATCATAAGCATTTATAACTTTGTCAAACTCGCATGGAACAAACTTTAAGCCGGCAGCAGCCTGTTTTTCCATAAAAAAGTCAGAAGTACATTCAGCCTGGTATGCAACTTTTAAGCCTTTAAGGTCAGCAGGTTCTGTAACCGGCAAAGTAGAATCTTTGAGCAAAATAATCGACTGTCCGTTTCCAATGTAAGATTTTGAAAAATCCATTGAGTTTTTGCGTTCGTCAGTCATTGTAACAGAAGAAATTACAGCGTCGTATCTGTTTGTGTCGAGACCAGCAAAAATTCCGTCCCAGGCAGTGTCAATCAATTCAAGTTTTAAGCCAAGCTTATCCGCAATCAGCTGAGCCATTTCAATGTCAAAACCAATCATTGTTTTGCCGTCTGTATCGTAATATTCCATCGGAGGATAGCCGATTTCTGTTCCAATCTTTAAAACACCTTTTTCTAAAGTATATTCACCCTTTTCTACTTTTTTTCCACATCCAGTAGCACAAAAAATCAACAATGCAGCGCTAAAAATTGCCAGCAGTTTTTTCATAAAATCCTCCAGAACTTAATTAAAAACATTAATTTAAAAAAAAGGACGTGTCTTTTTAAAAACAACACTGTCCTCATCGAAATATTTTAGAATATACGTAATAAATGGTCAATCAAACGAAGTTTTTTAACTTTTATCTTTTGGGCGTTCCCGCACTAAAGTGCGGTCGGGCTGCTACAGGTTCCGCTGTTCGCTCCATTGCTACGCAACGGCTACGCCGCCTTCCGTATCCCTAACGCACTCCCTAACACAGCAATCACCTTCAATGTTGCTTGTCGCTTCGCAATTTTGTGTTACAATTAAAGGCAAGTTTTATTTTAATATGCCGCTAACGCGGTACTTTACAGGAGTTTTTTATGGCAAAAAAAGGTTCTTCATTTAATCTTTTTTACGTTATCGGAATGGCTTTAGTCGTTGTCGGAAGTTTTCTTCCAGTAATCAGAATCAAGCTTGGAATTTTAGGCAACATCGATTTTACAATCGTACAGGCTTTTAAAGACTTGTCAGAAGTTAATTCATGGCTTGCAGTTGTTATGTTTGTAGCAGCCGTTCTCGGACTTGTATTTACATTTGTAAAAGTTTCTAATGCGAGCATGCTCAAACTTGTTTGCCTGATTGCTTCTATCGTTGCTGGTCTTATTTTCTTCTACAACGGCGGATTCTTTGAACGCTGGTTCAAAATTACAGGACTTGGTTTTTATCTGATTCTCGCTGGCTGGATCGTAAGCGTTATCGGAACAGTTATTAAAAAGTAAATCTGTAATATAAATATTTCCACAATAGATTGCCGGGTCAAGCCCGGCAATGACATCTTATATTAAATTGCCGGGGCAAGCCCGGCAATGACACCTTATATTAAATTGCTGGGGCAAGCCTGGCAATAACACCTTTTGTAAAATTTCCGAGTCAAGTCCGACAATAACACCTTGTATTAAATTGCCGGGGCAAGGTGAGCCAATGACACCTTTTATTAATTTTCTGGGCTCAGACATTAAAAGCCAAAAACACGCCAATTCATCGATTCTTCAATCCATCAATCGTGAGTATTCATAAAAATACTAATGTCATTACCTTTTACGTTCACCTGTGCCTGAGAGCCGATTATTAAAGGCATTGTCGGGTCAATGTGGCCAATGTCAGCATTCAACACAATCGGCACACCCAATTCCCCCAAAACACCGGTTACGGCATTTATTTCGTTAACGCCCATAAGTTCCTGCCCAAAGGCAGCAAGCGGACGACCGACAATAAAAGCAGAAGCACTGTCAAACCAGCCGCATTCTTTTAAATGCCACAAAGCGCGGCGAATATCCATCGGGTTATAATCACAGCTTTCTAAAACCCACAAAACATTTTTGTGCGCTTTATTAAAAGACTTTAGCGCATCAAAACGAGTTCCGCTTAACCCAACCAGGCAGTCAAGACAACCACCAAGCAATGTTCCAGACAAAACAAGCTCTTTATCTTCTGCAAGTTTTTTTAATTTTCCGTCTTCACTAACAAAGGTCGAAAGAACTTTTTTTTCCGTCAAAATATATGGCGACAACGGATCGTCAGATTCTGCCAATGGAGATTGGAACATCGGATAACCGTGAACTGTGTAAGATTTTCCTTCAAGAAGATTCCAGGCGTCAAATTCACTTTGTTCCCAGGGCTTTCCAAATCCGCTTGCGTTCTGACCATAAATTGCAGCAACATTACAAATCGTTACCAAAGGAAAGATAAAATTTGTATTGTCGCTGTAACCAATAAACCACTTAGCCGGCGCAGTCCTGAGTTTTTCAAAATCAACAAAACTCATAACCTCGCACATAAGTTCGCCACCGCCACAACTAAAAACCGCACTCACCTGAGGATCAAGATAAAGCTCCATTAGTTCTCTGGCTGCAACCTTTGGTTCGGTAGAAATTCCAAGACCGTCAGATTTATAGCAGCATTCGCCGATTTTTACTTTATATCCGCGCAATTTAAACTGGCGGACTGCATCTTCAAAACGGGTTTTATATGGTTCAGTCGTAGCCCCATAACTTGGAGCTGCAATGGCAATCGTGTCTCCCTTTTTAAGTGGCTTTGGAAAATTCATTTTTATTCCTTGTGTCATTGCCGCGCCTAAACACGGCAATTCAATTAAATCTTTGCAACATTAACCTTTTTTATGTGCCAGATGTCGCGGACATAATCTTCGATTGTGCGGTCAGAAGAGAATTTTCCACTATTTGCAATATTTATCAAAGTTTTGCGCGCCCAGCCTTTTTTGTCAGCATACGCTTCGGCAATTTTTTCCTGAGCCTTGCAATAAAGGTCAAAGTCAGCAAGCAGATAGTAAACGTCCGGACGCTGTCCTTCAACTCCATAAACCAGAGAATCGTGAATTTCCTTAAAAATCTGATGGCTAGGATCATAAGTTCCGTCAACGAGCTGGTTAATTACTTTTGCAAGAGCAGGATTTCTTTCGAGATACTGCTGAGGATTATAAGAATGTTCGGCTTCCATTTTTTGAATTTCTTCCGTAGTTAAACCAAACGGGAAACCGTTTTCTTTTCCGGCTTCTTCAAAAATTTCAATATTTGCACCGTCGAGAGTTCCAAGAGTAAGAGCGCCGTTTACCATAAACTTCATATTAGAAGTTCCAGAAGCTTCTTTTCCTGCTGTAGAAATCTGTTCAGAAACATCTGCCGCCGGGAATATTTTTTCTGCAACGCTTACGCGGTAATTTTCGATAAAGACAACGCGGAGTTTTCCGCCAACACGACGATCATTGTTTACGCGTTCGGCAACAGTGTTAATCAGCTTAATTATTGCCTTTGCGCGTCTGTAACCGCTTGCAGCCTTTGCACCAAAGATAAAAGTTCTGTTCGGCGGATTGAACGTCGGGTCTTCGATAATTCTGTTGTACAAATACATAATGTGCAGAACATTCAAAAGCTGACGTTTATATTCATGCAAACGCTTAACCTGAACATCAAAAATTGAATCCGGGTCAAGGAATTCATTCTGCTGACGTTTTAAATAATCAACAAGGATTTCTTTATTGTGGTGTTTTATTGCAATCAATTCTTCAAGAGATTTGTCGTCATCAATAAACTTTTCAAGACCTTTTAACATAGAAAGATCTTTTTCCCAGCCATGACCAATTCTTTCTGTAATAAACTTTGCAAGTTCCGGGTTTGAATCGCACAACCAGCGGCGCTGTGTAATTCCGTTTGTTTTATTGTTGAATTTCTGCGGATAAAGTTCGTACCAGTCGTGTAATTCAACATTCTTTAAAAGTTCAGTATGGAGGGCAGCAACACCGTTTACGCTAAATCCGGCATGAATTGCAAGCCAGGCCATATAAACTTTTCCGTCGTGAATAATCGACATACGGTTCTGTCTCTGATAGTCTTCCGGATATTTTGCACGCAGTTCAATAAGGAATCTTCTATTGATTTCTTCAACAATCTGATAAATACGAGGCAGCAATCCCTGGAAAATGCCAATGTCCCACTTTTCGAGAGCTTCAGCAAGAATCGTGTGATTTGTATAAGCAAAAGTTTTTGTAACAATTGCCCAGGCTTCGTTCCAGCCCATTGAATATTCGTCCATCAAAATGCGCATCAATTCAGGAATCGCAACAACCGGATGAGTGTCGTTCAACTGAATTACATGCAGTTCCGGAAATTTCGAAAAATCAGTGCCGTAATCAGCAACAAAATGATGAACTAAATCCTGCAAAGAAGCCGAACAGAAGAAATACTGCTGCTTTAAGCGCAGAGTTTTTCCCTGCGGGCCGTTGTCGTTTGGATACAAAACGCGGGTAATGTTTTCTGCATCGTTCTGCTTAAAAACAGCTTCGTTATAACGCATGTCATTAAAAAGCTGGAGGTCAAAACCATTCGGGCTCGAAGCCTGCCACAAACGCAAAGTGTTTACAGTATTTGTGTCAAAACCAACTACAGGCATATCGTAAGGAGTTGCAATAACTTCTTCAGCATTTTCGAGATAGAATCTGTCCTGACCGTCTGGAGTTTTTCCGTATTTTATTTCTCCGCCAAATTTTACGCTGACAGCTAGATCAGAGCGCTTAACTTCCCAAGGATCGCGGTGTTTAAGCCAGTTGTCCGGATATTCAACCTGGTAACCGTTTTCAATGTGCTGTTCAAACATTCCGTATTCATAGCGGATTCCATAACCGTGGCCCGGATAATCTAAAGTTGCAAGCGAATCCAAAAAACAAGCCGCAAGACGACCAAGACCGCCGTTACCAAGACCAGCATCAGGCTCTTCATCTTCGATTATGTCGTAATTTATGTTCATTTCGTCGAGAACTTTTTTAACTTCTTCTTTTATTCCAAGATTAATCAAATTATTGCTCAGGGCTCTTCCCATTAAAAATTCAGCAGAAAGATAATAAAGCTGTTTAACCGGTTTTTTGTCATATTCTTTGCGTGTAGCCATCCATGCTGGCAAAATCAATTCCTGCACAGAAGCACTGACTGCGTCAAAAAGGTCGTGTTCATTTGCCTGAGAAATGTCTTTTCCGTACTGTCTGCGAAGACGGGCAGCAAGGTTTTCGCGGAATTCTTCAGCATTAAATTTCATTTTTTATTCTCCTGTCGGGCGCTACGGCAAGCCGTCGGGCTTTCCTGGGCTACGGCGTCTAACGCGCCTGCGGTGCTCCACTATCGTTACGCACGCGCTACGCGCCCCATACAATCCCTAGCGCAAAAATACATTGTTAAGTTTATCACGTTGTATTTTACTTACTCATAAAAATAACCGAAGAACCAGCCAAAATAACATATTTTTCCTGATTTTTAAGCAGTTCTTCTTTTCCACAAGGTAAAATGCAGTCTTTTGTTTCGATCGACGTGTCTGCAACCCTGTACCATTTTTTGCCCAAAGTCGCCGGCGGAATCGTAACCGTCACATCGTGAATATCAGTATTATAAGCAATGTAAAAGTCGTTGTCTTCTTCTACACTGCTGTTGCCGGCTCCGCCTCCCAACCTGAACGCCAGAAATCTGTTGAGCTTTGACCAGTCCGGCGCAAGTCCTTCTATATTAAACCAGCTTATATCCGCCGGGCTTATGTCCGTTGCAGATTTTTGTCCTTCAAAAAAAGCTTTGCGCTTAAATATTCTGTGCGAACGCCGCAATTCAATAAGCGTTTTTACAAAATTAAAAGTGTCTTCGTGCTTTTTTACATCATTCCAGTCAAACCACGAGATTTCGTTGTCCTGGCAATAAGGATTGTTGTTTCCCTGCTGCGACCGCTGAACTTCGTCTCCGGCAACAAACATCGGCGTCCCCTGACTTGTAAGCAGGGCAACAAAAAAGTTTTTAATCTGTCGTTCACGCGCCTTTTCTATTTTTGGATTTAAAGTCGGACCTTCAAAACCGTTGTTATAGCTTAAATTATTGTCCGTGCCGTCGCGGTTTTCTTCGCCATTCTGCTCGTTGTGACGGTAATTGTAAGAAACCAGATCTTTTAATGTAAAACCGTCGTGGCTTACAACATAATTAATTGAGTGGTAAGGATTTCTGCCACTCGAAGAATACAAATCGCTCGAACCGGCAATTCTCGTAGCTGCTTCTGTCGAAAGTTTTTCGTCTCCACGAATAAATTTTCTTATTCCGTCCCTGAACTTGTCGTTCCATTCGCACCATCTTCCGCCAGGAAAAGAGCCCACCTGGTAAGCACCGCCACAATCCCACGGCTCTGCAATAATTTTTATATTACGCAAAACAGGATCTTCGCTTATTCTGCGCGTTAAAGGAGAGTCTGGATTTAAAAAACCGTTTTCATCGCGAGTAAGAACGCTTGCAAGGTCAAAACGGAACCCGTCAACGTGCATTTCGCGAACCCAATGACGCAGACAAAAAATTATAAAATCCTGCACGACCGGATGGTTACAGTTAAGGGCATTCCCGCAACCGCTAAAGTTTACATAATATTCTTTATTGGAATTAACCAGCTGATAATAAATTGAATTATCAAATCCGCGCAAACTAAAAGTAACGCCGTGTTCATTTCCTTCTGCCGTATGGTTAAAGACAATATCAAGCAAAACTTCAATTCCGGCTTTATGAAAAGCCTTTACCATGTCCTTAAATTCTCTTACACATTCGCCCGGCCTTTTGTCAAAAGCGTAACCTGCCTTTGGTGCATAAAAAGCCATTGTGCTGTAACCCCAGTAATTTACAAGACGTTTGCCGGTCTTTGGGTTTGAATTCATATTTTCAAAAGCATCAAATTCCTGCACTGGCAAAAGTTCAACTGCCGTAACTCCTAGTTTTTTTAAATAAGGAATTTTTTCTACCGCTCCACGATAAGTTCCGCGATATTTTACTTCCGACGAGACTGAATGAGTAAAGCCCTTTATGTGCATTTCGTAGATTACAGATTCGCTCAGAGGAGTTTCTAAAGGTTTGTCGTCTTCCCAATCGTAGGACGAATCAACAACAACGCATTTAGGCATTTTTTCCAGCGGACATGTTTTGTCGCTTTTAAGATTTTTAAAAAGTGAACTGTCTGTAAGTGCGTAAGCGCGAGGATCAATCAAATAAAGATTTTTGTTAAATCTGTGACCTTTTTCAACATCAAAAGGGCCGTCAACTCTGTAAAGATAAAGTGCTCCCGGTTTTAAGCCTTCAACACAAACGTGCCAAAGATCGCCCGTTCTGTTTATTTTTGGATCTAATTCAATTGTTTTATAAGGAGAAGAATCTTCTGGATTTTTAAATAATTCTAAAAAAACAGCCGTCGCATTGCGGCTAAAAACACAAAAATTAACACTACCGGCGGCATAAACAGCTCCAATATCCCAAGGCCGCCCAGGCAAAATTTTTAATCGCTCCATAACAAAACATTTTATCATAACCAGGCAAACACAAACTAATAATATTTTATTTAATCTCAGTTTTGAATTTTTTATTTACTGGTCAAAAATGAACAAAAAAATGCTATACTCGTGCAATGGAAAATTCTCAAAATTCAACTAATTCAATTCAAAGTGACGAACAGCAAAAAACTGCCCTTGTTACAATCATTGGCAGACCTTCAGCAGGCAAATCAACTTTTTTAAATACTGCTTCCGGCGAAAAAATCAGCATTGTAAGCTCAATTCCACAAACAACCCGCAACGCAATCAAAGGAATCGTAAACACATCTTTAGGCCAGCTTGTTTTTGTTGACACTCCCGGCTACCACGAATCCAACAAAAAAATGAATTTAAAAATGCGCAATATTGTCGCAGATCAACTCTCAAATGCAGATTCAATTCTTTATGTTATCGATTCAACCCGCCCGTGCGGAGACGAAGAAAAACTCATTACAGACCTTCTTAAAGGACACGAAAAAAAGACCGTAGCTGCAATAAACAAGATTGACGAAAAAAGTTCAAATACACTGCAGGCAGAAAGCTTTTTAAAAAAACAGCTTCCAGAACTTGAACAAAAACAGATTATAAAAACTTCTGCCAAAAACGACGAAGGAATAAACGACGTTTTACGCGCACTTTACGATTTAGCCCCGGTTGCTCAGCCACTTTATCCGGAAGAATTTTACACAGACCAGGAAGTAGATTTTAGAATTGCCGAAGTTATCCGCGAACAGGCAATCAACCGCCTCGACCAGGAAATTCCCCACTGTATTTATGTTCAGATTGCCGATATGGAAATGCGCTCCCCGACAAAAATGTGGTGCCGTGCCTTTTTATGCGTAGAAAAAGAAAGCCAGAAAGGAATTGTAATCGGCAAGGGCGCACAAATGATAAAAACAATCCGCGTTGAATCCATAAAACAACTGCGAAAACTCTTTGACTACAAAATTGACCTGGATTTACAGGTAAAAGTAGACAAAAACTGGCGTCAAAACGATCTAAGATTGAATAAAATTTTAATGTAAAAAAAGATTCCCGCGTCAGGCGCGGGAATGACAACGATTAGTCAAACAGTAGAATGACAGCGGTTAGTCAAACAGTAGAATGACAGCGGTTAGTCAAACAGTAGAATGACGGCGGTTGTTCAAACCGTAGAATAACAACGGTTGGTCAAACCGTAGAATACGGCGGGCGGTTAAGACGTGGAATGACAGTGTTTTACGGCAGCCCACACTGTTTTACAATGTCATTACAGTACTGTCTAAAATGTCATTGTTGAACTCGCCCAGACAATCTTGTCCTCTCAGTCATTGTCGGGCTCGACCCAACAATCTATTGCGGAAAAAGATTCCCGCGTCAAGCGCGGGAATGACACCGATTAGTCAAACAGTAGAATGACAGCGGTTAGTCAAACAGTAGAATGACGGCGGTTGTTCAAACCGTAGAATAACAACGGTTGGTCAAACCGTAGAATACGGCGGGCGGTTAAGACGTGGAATGACAGTGTTTTACGGCAGCCCACACTGTTTTACAATGTCATTACAGTACTGTCTAAAATGTCATTGTTGAACTCGCCCAGACAATCTTGTCCTCTCAGTCATTGTCGGGCTCGACCCAACAATCTATTGCGGAAAAAGATTCCCGCGTCAAGCGCGGGAATGACACCGATTAGTCAAACAGTAGAATGACAGCGGTTAGTCAAACAGTAGAATGACGGCGGTTGTTCAAACCGTAGAATGACGGAGGTTAGTCAAACCGTAGAATTTTTTTACACACGTTCCTTGTACAGTTCAAACTGTGCAATTCCCTGGTATAAAAGCATGCTCGCTCCGTTACAAACACTGCAGCCCGAAGCGTCGGCCCTTGCCATTACAGGAGTAACTTCCGGGGAATAAATTACATCGTAAACAAATTCTTTTCCGCTAAAGTCATAAAACCAGATCGGGTCGTTTTCCTGGTTAGAAGGTTCGTTCGAGCCCATTCCTTTTGATGTCGTCTGAACAATAATGTCCGAATATTTATTCAACCGTTCAAGATTTTCAGGTCCTAAGGTTGCGTATTCAAAACCGTATTTTTCTGCAATAAGGCGAGCCTTTGCAAGAGTTCTGTTAAATACGCAGGCTTCGGCTCCAAGTTCCTTTATAATGTAAGCAATTGCACGGCTCGCTCCGCCGGCACCAATAATCGAAACCTTTTTTCCGCACAAATCTTTGTAGCCGGTAAACTCTAAAAGAGCTTTTTCAAAACCGATTGCGTCTGTGTTGTAGCCTTTCCATTCTCCGTCTTCGCGCACAACTGTGTTGCATGCGCCAATAGATTCAGCTTTTGGATCAATTTTGCGGATAATTGGAATAACCGTCTCTTTATGAGGAATTGTTACAGAAAATCCCTGAATGTCCAGTTTTTCAGCAAATTCAAGAGCGTCTTCGATCGCTTCCGACTTAAACGGAATATAAACTGCATTAAGGCCATTTTCCTTAAACATTCTGTTCTGCAGCTCAGGGCTGGACGTAATTTTTAAAGGATAACCAGTAATTCCAAAAATCTTTGTCTGTTCGTTAATTGAACTAAAATGATAAACGTTTTCGAGAGTAAACGGGTCAATGTGTCCGATTTCCAAAAGATTTGCAAGAAGTTCAGCCGGGCTCGTGTATGTTAAATATGAATTAATCTTTCCTGCCAGAACTCTTGTCGGCAAACCAAGCGGGCCCATTGCGCAGATAATCTGTTCCGAATTCTTCCATCTAGAAGCTTCGCAAAAAACCTTTGTAACGTCAGAAAGTCTGTGCGGCATAAAAGCAATCTTTGGAATTTCGTTAGAATTCTGTCTTAATTCTGCGATTTTTGCTTCAATGTCTTTAACCGGGTCAGTCATATTGTGGTAAGAACGGATAATTCTAGTTCCAAAAGCCTGTGCAGCATCTTCCAGACTCGGAATATGAAAATCTTCTTCAAAATCAACATAGGCAAAATTCTTTTTAGGATCTTCCTGAGCAAACGCAAGTCCGCGGGCATAAAGCATGGTTCTCGTAGATTCGCCTTCAACATACTGACCGCCGTCAACCTTGCGCCTGATTGTAAGAATTGCAGGTACGTCAATCATCGAAGGAAACTCGCGGATTCTCAAACGTTCGTCCTGGTCCAGAAAATCAGCACGAAGTTCAACTAAATCAATAAATCCCTTGTACTTTTGAGTAATTTCAACATCTTCTGCAAGAGTTTTTCCAGTCAAACAAAGACAAACCAACGATTTTGACATTTTCGCCTCCAATTCGCAAAGTTAAAACAAAAACTTTTATTCACCAACAGTAACACGCTTTGCAACCTTTCCGGCAACGCGCAAAATAAGTTCGCTGCCTTCAGAAACAGCATACGGCAAAGAAAAATGTCCGCCGGTATGATTCAACGAAGCAAGCTGACTGCGCTGTCCGTTGCTTTCAATACATTCAACAGTCATTGCAACCGGATACGGGAACTGAGCTATATCTGCTTCCAAAATTCCATAAACAATGTCGTCTTTAGGCTTTGCCGGGAACGCCATTTCAACAGCGATTCTCGTATAATTTGGAATATATTCACTGTCAAAAGTCTGCTGGCTTACAATAGCATCTTCTTTTTCTCCATTTGCAGCCTTGTGCGCAGTAAAATCAAGTACAACGCGCAGGTTCGGAAGCATTGCAAGAATATCTTTTACAGAACGGCCAACAAGACGAGGCACAACAGTGTTATCAAAGTTTGGACCACGGCTAACAACAAGATTTACAGTAACCGGATCAGAAATTTTTGTTCCTTCCGGCGGATCCTGCTCAAGAATTGTTCCAGCTTCTTCAACGCTAGCCTTGTAAACCGGTTCAGCAAGAACAATCAGCGGACGCGAACCTGTAAACATCGTAGTTAAGTCAATCTTTAAATCATCATATTTTTTGCCAACGTAATTTCCAACTTCAGAAACGATTGCACCACGGCTTACCGTAACGTTTACTCTAGTTCCAGCCTTTACAATTGCACCAGCATTCGGAGACTGCGAAAGAATCGTTCCAGACGGCTGTTCATCGTATCTTAATTGAATTTTCGGATACAGTTCCTTTACCTGCATTTCTAGCAGAGCCTGGGTCAATTCTTTTCCTTCAACCTGCGGAACCAGAACTTTTTCAGGGCCTTTTACAGTTGCAAAAAAAACAGCCAGGCACGTAAGAACCATTACAACAACCGCAAGAATCACCGTAACAAAAAGTGCTTTTCCGTTTGCCTGCAAGCTCTGCATTCCGTTTACAAAACTTACACGGCAATCTTTTATATTAAAATTTTTTACCTTATTAAAAATCTTCGAAAAAAATCCTTTTTTACCGTTTTCCATTTTTTCCTCTTTTTTATTTTTTTAAGGGCGTCCCCCGCTAATCGCGGGTCGGAGAGTTCCGGGCTTCGGTGCCCTCGGTGCTTTGCACCGGCCTTGCGGCCGCCCTCCACATTCCTGACGCTTTTATATATTACTGTCAAGAACAACGCCAATAAAGTTTCTTGCTCCGTTTATAAAACTTTTATAGTCCATTGCTTTTTTGCCCTGCCATTGTAACTCTTTTACAACAAGCACAGTTTCTTTGCCACAGACAATTTCAATTCCGACATTTTTTCTGTAAGGCAAGACAGTTCCGCAAGGTTTGCCACAAGCAGGTTCATTATTTTCTTTAGTTCCTGCTACAGCTTTTAACAGCGTAAGTTTGTTTCCGTTACAGCCTGTAAAGCACAAAGGCCACGGTGTAAATGCCCTTATTCTTCTGTCAATTTCGTCTGCGCTCAAAGTCCAGTCAACGCGTCCGTCTTCTTTTGACAAAAACTGTGTGTAGTCGCTTTCGCCGGTCTGTGGTTTGCCTTCGGTTTTTCCGCCAGCGTAATTTTTTAACACTTTTATTAGAAGTTCACTTCCTTTTTGGGCAACCGGACTTGTCTTTCCGTCTCCATCCATAAGGCTCTGCGTTGTTTCTGTGCCGTCGAGAGCGATAAAATCCTGGGCAAGAATGTCGCCCTCGTCTGTCTTTAATGCCAGTTTTTGAACGCTTATTCCAAGTTCACTTTCGCCACAGAGGATCGCCGCCGGAACCGGAGTACAACCTCTGTGCTTTGGCAATGCCGACGGATGCAAATTTATTCCGCCAAAGGCAAACAAAGCTAAAAACTTTGGTCCAAAAATTCGCCCGTAATCAAAAGAAACAAGCAAATCTGCCTTGAGCGGAGCAACAGCTTCGCGGGCGTCCTGAGTCAAATGCTCAAATTCAAGAACGGGCAAACCATTTTCTTTTGCCATACAGGCAACTTCTGTTTCAATTAAATCTTTTTTGCGCCCGCGTGCAGACGGCGGATTTGTAAGCACGCCTGCAAGTTCAATCTGTAAAGCCCTGCCTTCGTCACTGTTACAAAAGTCAATAAGATTTTTAAGCACCATAGCCGAAGCCACAGGCGAACCAGCATATAAAATTTTCAAATCAAATCCTCGTAAAAATAAACCAACGGAATATAATTTTATTTATTCTTTGCGGCAAGTTTTGCTGCGATTGATGCAGCTTTTCTTGCTTTTTCTGCTTCTTTTTTTTGTGCACGTTCCAGGCGTTTTTTCATCTGGGCGGTAACTTTTGCAGCAAATTCAGGATCACCACGGTCAATGTAAACAATTCCGTCGAGATGGTCATTTTCGTGCTGAATACAACGCGCCAAAAGTCCCTCTGCTTCGAGAGTAAAAGGTTTGCCATTTTCGTTTAAGGCAGAAACTGTAACTTTAGACGGACGTCTTATATTTTCTTCAAAACCAGGGAGCGAAAGACAGCCTTCTTCGTAATCGCAAAGATCGTTGCTTGTAAAAATAATCTGCGGATTTATAAAAACACGTCTTACGCCGTCTTCAACCGTAATTACAAAAAAACGTTTAGAAATTCCAACCTGCGGAGCGGCAAGACCAACGCCCTGAGCGTCGTCCATCGTTTCAAACATTTCGTCAAAAAGAGCGCGCATTTCGTCATTAATTTCTGACGGCTCAACAGGAACACATTTCTGGCGGAGAACTTCTTCCCCCAACTTATAAATCTTCATAAAAACCTTCGGTAAAAACAATTTTCAGAATAGATTTTATAATAATTCGTCTTTTTTTTCTATTGATAAGCAGAATTTCCAGCCCTGCCATTGTTGCTCCCTCACCCCGACAATCTATTGTAAAAAAGATTTGTAACAGAATGTTAAATTCAATAAAATATTTTTGTTGCTTTGCAATGAGGAAATATGATTAAGCTCGTAAACTATGATGAATTAAACAATGATTTTTTTGCCGGACGCGATTTTGGCTCTTCGCTCGATATTGTAAAAGACATTCTTGTCGATGTAAAAACAAGGGGCGACGAAGCTTTAGCAGAATACGGCGCAAAATTTGACGTAAGCGCACCTTCTTCCCTCGAAATTCCAATGGAAGAACTAAAAGCTGCTGCCGACAAAATGCAAAAAAACAATCCAAAACTTTACGAAGCCCTCTGCTACAGCCACGACCTGGCACTAAAATTTGCAAAAAAACAGCGCGAATCTTTTAATAATTTTGAAACAGAACTTGAACCAGGCCTTTTTACAGGCCAAAAAAATATTCCGGTAGACCGGGCCGGGGTTTATGTCCCTGCAGGAAGATTTCCACTTGTAAGCACGGTTGTTATGACAGTAACTCCAGCAGTTGCAGCCGGGGTAAAAGAAATTATCCTTTGCACGCCTCCGCGCGTTCACCCAGACGACAAAGACAATGCTGCAAAAAACAATTGTGGCGTTCCTGGCAACCCGTTAAAGGGCGGCAAACCTTATGCTGACGAAAACATTATGGCAGCAGCTTACATTTGCGGCGTAACAAAAGCATTTGCATGTGGCGGTGCACAGGCAATCGGCGCGCTTGCGTTCGGAACAAAATCAATTCCAAAAACAGATGTCATTGTTGGTCCAGGAAACAAATTTGTTGCAGAAGCCAAAAAGTTAGTTTACGGCACAGTCGGAATCGATATGGTTGCAGGTCCAACCGAAGTATTCATAATTGCAGACAAAACAGCCAATCCGCAGTGGGTTGCAGCAGACCTTCTTGCACAGGCAGAACACGACGTTGTAGCTCAGCCACTTCTTGCAACCGATTCAATTGAACTTGCAAAAGCCGTACAAAGCCAAGTAGAAGAACAGCTTTCTACGCTTGCAACAAAAGAAACAGCTTCAAAATCAATAGAAAACTGTGGCGCAATAATTATCTGCAAAAACCTTGAACAGGCAGCCCAGGCAGCAAACCGAAAAGCCCCGGAACACCTCGAACTTGCAATGGACGAAGGCGAAGAACGCACAAAAATCGAAAATCTCTGCCACAATTACGGTTCGCTTTTTATAGGACACGGCAGCGCAGAAGTATTTGGCGACTACGCAGCAGGCTTAAACCACACACTCCCAACTTCAGGCAGTGCACGCTTTACAGGCGGATTAAGCGTACGCGTATTCTTAAAAACCGTTACAACCTTACGCACAATAGAAGACTCAAAAGGCGCAATTGCCAGCGCCCAGGCAGCAGGCACACTAGGCGATGCCGAAGGTTTAGCAGGCCACGCAAAAGCCGCAAGATTAAGATTAAACTAACCCCTTGCCCGCACGGCGCGCACAAAGCCTGTCCTTGCCGCGCCGCGAAACCATGACACTCCCACGGTCGATTTCTATGTCATTGTCACGCTTCAAAGCATGTCATCTCATGCTCGACTTACCTTGTCATTACCTCATCTTGACTTACCTTGTCATTCCCTCATCTTGACTTACCATGTCATTCCCTGGCTTGACCAGGGAATCTATTTCCTTTCAGTGTACATTACACAAACACTGTGCACTCACCTCGGCAACCTATTAAACACCCCGCAAACCTTTACTTTGTTAAATCAGTTCCAAAGTATTTTTGCGAAATGGTTTCAAGTTCTCCGCTTTGTTTTAATTCTTCCAAAGCCCTGTCAATTTCTGCACGCAGAGCTTTAGTTTCTTCACCCTTACGCATCGGAATTGCAACCTTGCTTGTATTTTCTGTCATTGCAGCAACCTTAAAAGGATTTTCCGGCTGAACTTTCTGATAATAATAAAAAGTTGCGTTGTCGTTTAATGTTGCGTCCGCCCGACCATGTTCAACAAGCTGCAAGGTTTCTTCAAAAGAATCAATCGTCATAACCTTTGCCCCAAGGCTTTCGGCCAGTTCTGCATAAGTGCTGCCAAGTGAATTAGTCGTCGTCTTACCTTTTAAGTCTTCAAAACTTTTAATAGAATCGTTGTCCTTTTTTACAATCAGAGCCGTGTGAGTGTAAGCATAAGGTGCACTAAAATCGTATTTTACAGAGCGTTCGTCCGTAATTTCCACACCGTTTAAGCTAATGTCATAGCGTTTAGAATCAATTCCAGCAAAAATTCCGTCCCAGTCAACTTCAACAAATTCCGCCTGAACTCCAAGTTTTTCTGCAATCTTTTTTCCAACTTCAACATCGTAGCCAACAAGTTCATTTTTTTCGTCATGGTAAGTCCACGGAGCCCACGCACCTTCCATAGCAATCGTAATTTTTCCCTTTGTCTTAATAGCGCTCAAAAGGTCAGCTTCACTTTTTTTTGAACAACCGCCCAAAAACACAGTCATTGCAACCACAGCACCAAAAACTAATTTTTTCATATTTCCTCCAACAAAAGTTCGTTTTATTTTTTTATTCGTAGCACAATTATTTTATCGCACGGGCTTTCCACCCTTCCGCTGTTCGCTCCATTGCGGGCCTGCCAGACTAAAACCATGCCGTTTTTATTTACCCTTACATTTTTAGCTAGCCCAACTCAACTTGAGTATTTTTTAAG
This sequence comes from Lachnospiraceae bacterium, assembly GCA_963651875.1. Classification (GTDB taxonomy): domain Bacteria; phylum Spirochaetota; class Spirochaetia; order Treponematales; family Treponemataceae; genus Treponema_D. Next base: position 26,564 of record CAVJSA010000027.1, read on the forward strand.
ACAGTCCCGCAACTTCGGGGTTCCAATCCCGGCTATTTTCTACTGCTCAACTTTAGTTATTCGTTCGCGTCCTTCCAAGTAAATTTTCTTTTTCAAAAAGTCCTAAAAACTCTTTAGTTCTTTTATTCTTTGGATTTTCAAAAAACTCTTTAGAAGGAGCTTCTTCTACAATTTTTCCCTGTTCCATAAAAACAACACGCGTACTGACATTTTTTGCAAAACTCATTTCGTGAGTTACGACAATCATTGTCATGCCTTCTTCTGCAAGCTGCTTCATTACCTGCAAAACTTCGTCGGTAAGTTCTGGGTCAAGGGCACTCGTCGGCTCGTCAAAATAAATTATCTTTGGATTTGTCGCAAGCGCACGCGCAATCGCCACACGCTGCTGCTGTCCGCCAGAAAGCTGGTGCGGAAAACTCTTTGCACGTTCCGCCATTCCAACTTTTTTTAGCATTTCAAAACCAATTTTCTGGGCGTCACTTTTTTTTATCTTGTGGGCAACGATCAAACCTTCGCAAACGTTGTCGATTACATTTTTATTACGAAAAAGATTGTAATTCTGAAAAACAAATCCCGTCTGTTTTCGTATTCCGTAAATCTCTTTTTTGTGGATATTCTTTAAATCGTAAACTTTTCCGTCAAAGTTCAATTCACCGTCGTCTGCTTTTTCTAAAAAATTCAAACAGCGCAACAAGGTTGTCTTTCCAGACCCGCTCGAACCGATTATGGCAATTACGTCGCCTTTGTTTACGGTTAAATCAATTCCTTTTAAAACTTCAAGACTGCCAAACGATTTTCTTAAATTTTTTACGCTGATCATTTGTCATCCTCCGTTTTTTCTGCAAGAAAGTTGATTTTCTTTTCTGCAATTCTCTGCACCTTAGTTAAAACAGTCGAAAAAGCAAGGTAAATGAGGGCAACTTCAATATAAAGGGCAAGCGGTTCGTAAGTTCTGGCAACAATTCTCTGCGTTGCCATAAACATTTCTGTAACCGTAATGTTTGCAGCAAGAGAAGTTTCTTTAACCATCGCAATAAGAGAATTAGAAAGTGGAGGAAAAGCCGTGCGGAACGCCTGCGGCAAAAGAATTCTCCAGAAAACCTGAAGATAATTCATTCCGACACAAAAACCGGCTTCGATTTGACCAGCAGGCACCGACTCAAAAGCAGAACGCATTGTTTCTGCCGTATAAGCACCTTCGTTTACAGCAAAAACAAAAATCGCTGCAGGAAAAGGCGCAATCATAATTCCAAGATTCGGCAAACCGTAAAAAACAACGTACAACTGCACAAGGATTGGAGTTCCACGCACAACCCAAATATAAAAACGCGCAATCTGCTTTAATATTTTTATATTTGCAAATTGAACTAAAGCAGTAATAATTCCAATCACAAGTGACAGCGCAAAAGAAATTATCGTAAGCGGAATCGTCGTAACAATTCCGGGAATAAGTATCTTTAAAAACGAATCAGACAGTATCTGCCAGAGATGCTCGTTCATGTCGCTCTCCAATTATTAAATTCAACTACATATAAGTTAATAAAATAACTTTTAAGCGACAACATTTTTTTTATTTTTCTTTGTGGCGTTTGTCCAGTTCATCGTAAACGTCCTGCCAGGTTACGCCTTCTTTGTACATTAAAACGCTCACAAAATAAATAAGGTCGGCTGCTTCCCAGATTACATCGTTGCGGGTTTCGGCTTCGTCTGTAAGTTCTTCGGCTTCTTCCATAACCTTTTCGCGGACTCTTTTACCGTCGAGAGTTGCAGTGTAGCTTCCAGGACGTGGATTTGCAAAACGTTCTGCAATTGTTGCATAAAGTCTTTCGAGATTAGATTTCGGGTCAGTTTCGCCTGTAAAGCAGGTATAAGAACCAGTGTGGCAAACCCCGCCATTCGGGTAAACCGTCGCAAGAACTGTGTCGTGGTCGCAGTCTGCACGCATTTTTATTAAATCAAGATAATGGTGACTTTCTTCGCCTTTTGTCCAGAGCCTGTTCTTTGTGCGGCTAAAGAAAGTTAAGCGGCCGGTTTCAAAAGATTTTTCAAAAGCTTCTTTGTTTGCATAGCCGAGCATTAAAACTTCGCCTGCCGGGCTTTGAGCAATTACAGGAATTAATCCGCCTGTTTTTTCGTAATTAAGACAGTTTACAAAGGCGTCTTTTAAGTTTACAGCTCCAGTATAAAGAGCCATTCCAAGTTGAACGTCGCAACCGAGTTTTTCAAGTTCTACAATCTGTTCAAGAGAATTTACACCACCAGCAACAACAACACGGCATTTTACGGCACTTCTTAAAGCTTTACAGGCTTCCATGTCAGTTCCCTGCATGCAGCCTTCTTTTTCTACACAGGTAAACAAAAGTTCTGAACAGAATTTTTCTGCCTGTTTTGCTCCTTCAACCAAAGGAATATCAACAGTTTCTGTCCAGCCCTTTACGGCGATTTTTCCATGGATTGAATCAACAGAAATAATTACACGCTGTTTGCCGATTGCTTCGCAAAGTTCACTTAAAAAGTCTTCATTTAAGAAGGATTCACCATCTTTTGGACATTCTTTCCAGGCAGCCGAACCAACGATTACTTTTTCGGCCCCAAGGCTTATAAGTTCACGAGCCTTTTTTACACTGCGGATTCCGCCACCAACGCGCACGTTTCCTTTGCGGAGAATCTGCTTTAAAAGCTCTGTGTTTTTTGTATTACCTTTTTCGTCTGTATTGCGCAGAGCCTGGTCTAAATCTATAACAGCAACTTCGCCATATTTATTAAAATCAGAAATCAGGGCATCAGCATCATCACGCTGAAGAACCAGATCCTTGCCGTTTTTTAACTGGACAACGTGTCCGTCTTTCATGTCAATAGAAGCAATAACCATAATGCCTTTATTTTACTGAAAAAGACGGACAGTTACAAACGAGGCAGCTACTTGTCCGTAAATTGATTTTAATCAATAAATTCCATTGCAGCCTGTGTTAAAAGCTGGTCAATTACTTCCGGATACATTGCAATAAATTCTTCTGTATCGTAGTTTCTTCCCCTGATTTTTAAGGCCTGGCTTCCTTCAAGTTTATAGTTCTTGTATTTAATTTCTTTGCCATTGCTGTCGTACATTTTTATGCGCATTTTTACGTAAGGCACAACATCTCCGCTAATTGAATTTCCTTTTGTGGTTTTCTTAAAAAATTCAAAATCCAGAACAAGGCAACCTTTAGCCCCTACATCTTCGCAAAGCTTTTTTACTTCATATCTATCTGGAGTGCGCAAATCCTTATAATCAGTTGCCGTAATTGTCGTATTAAATGCAGACAAAATTCCAGAATTCATGCTTTTATATTTTTTAGAAGCCAGAACAGTTTCTCTGTCTATAAAGTCAATGTCCGCAATTTCGCCAAAAATTCTACGAACTGCATCTTCGGCATAATCAAGACGATTGTAAGACGAAGCAAATTCCGGGTCATCATCGTAAAATTTTGAATTAATCGCATTCTGCAAAAGTCCCTTATTTGCAGACGGTTCTTCTCCGTCCTTTGTAAGCACATACCACGGAAGACTGCTATTGCCAGTTACAGTAATAATTGCAAGCGGACTAATGCTTTCTTTTTCAATCTTTGCAGAAGCACAACCCGAAAAACCCAAAACAGCCGCAGCTGCACATAAAAACAAACTAATCTTTTTCATTCTTTCTTCCTAATTCTCCACTAT
>CAVJSA010000027.1:30800-33290 GCA_963651875.1 Lachnospiraceae bacterium
TCTCCATCCGAAATAACCGTAAAATCGTCCTGAATAACTCTTTTACCTTCCGCATTGTAAACAAGAACGCTCATCATTCCCATTGCACCAAGGTCAGCTTTTAAATTGTCGCCGTCACCTTTTATGTATTTTTTAAAAGTAAAATCAAGAAAAATAAAACTGTTCGCTCCGGTTTCTTTGGCAATTTCGCGCGCTTTTTTTGCACCAATGTCGTCCATAAACTTGTAACCGTCGCCGCGGATTTTTACATCAATATACGAAAGAACACTGTTTTTACCAATATTGTCATAAGTTGGAGACGCCAAAACAGTCTCTTTCGGAAGAACTTCAATTCCAGTAGCTTCCGGCACAATCCGCCTGAACGCATCTTCCGCATAAGATACACGGTCAGCCGCCGTCTGAATTTCCGGATTATTCCGACCTAAAAAACCGTTAATTGCATTAGACAAAAGACCGTCTTCTTCACCATATTCATCGTCGCGAACTTCCGAAGAATAATAAGGAATATGCGTGTTCCCCGCTATACCCAAAATTGCGATCGGCGAAGCGCTTTCCAGCAACGAATATTTTGTCGTAGCACAGCCCGACAACGAAAAAGCACTCAAAATAAAAAGTGCAAAAACCGCACCTTTAGCCATTTTTTTTAAGTTGAACATAGTTTTTCCTAACTTTTAAGCAAAGTCTGCTTTTTTATAAATAAAATGTTTTTTCTATTATAAGGTTACGGGCAATTCTGCACAACAAGCCAGCCACACACGACACGCCCCACACAATACCACACTGCACGTTATGACCAAAATTCAACAGAACATAATCCGCGACAAATGCGCATCCAGAGTTTTCCAGCAAACGCCAAGTTCACGCGCAAGCGAAGTCTTTGTTCTCCCCGACAAAATCTGCATTTTTATGTAATCGTTATTGGCAGAAAGTTTATAAAATGCAGATTTTTTACCTTTTTGTCTGCCGATTTTCTTGCCCTGTTTACGTGCACGGTTAAGCCCAATCTTTGTACGTTCCGAAATAAGCTGGCGTTCAATTTCCGCCGAAAGTCCAAAGGCAAACGCAAGCACCTTTGACTGAATATCGTTACCAAGCCTGTAGCCGTCCTTAATAGTCCACACATTAATGTTATTTTCTAAAAAAAAATCCAGCAGATTCATAATCATAATAAGCGAACGCCCAAGCCTGGAAATTTCCGTACAAATAACAGTGTCGCCAGCCATCGCCTTTTGCATTAAAACCTTGCCCAATTTACGATTTTCAGGCTTTTTAGTTCCGCTGATTTTTTCTTCGATCCAAAAATCAATTTTTAACCCGTTTCTGGCACAAAAACGCTCAATTTCCAGCTGCTGATTTTCCAAATTCTGATGATTCGTCGAAACCCGAATATACCCGTAAACCATTTTTAATCCTCCCAAACCAAAAAGTCGCCCCAAAACTGCAATTTTAAGAACAACAAAAAGTGAATTATTAAAATAAAGATTTTTTATGCTCTGGTGAATAAAACGGAGCACAATTAACCGCCCAAACCGCAATTTACAGCTTGCGCACTTGTCGTACCCAAAAACCAGCTATGCAGGGTTCCGGCAGTTGCCTCCAGTGCTACGCACCGCGCTACGCGCGCCCTTACTATCTGGGCTAGCTTTTGCCGAAACGCCCCAGCTCAACTGTCATTCCTACACTTGCCTCTCTGCCATTTCCGCACTTAAGTCCCTGTCATTCCCGCGCTTGATTCTCTGTCATTCCCCGACTTGATCGGGGAATCCCTTTTTACATCAGATTGTCGGGTCAAGCCCGACAATGACAAAACTGGTGGGATTGTCGGGTCAAGTACAACAATGACAGCGTAGCAGACGTAAGACTGATACGCAAAATTTCTTACGCTTACGCTTTAGCAATACTACTCATAAAAAAAAGAAAATTCTTTTTCCAAAAATGTGTAAAAACGACAAAACAGCGCCATTTATATATGTGTAAGGAAAATATTTTTTAACCAGGAGCAAATATGGAAAAATTTGAACTTCGCTCATTTGAACGTTGGGAAGACCTGACGCTTGCAAATAACTTTATTTTCTGTAAGGTCATGGAAGAAAACCCTGCCATCTGCAAAGAATTACTCGAAATGCTTTTAAACATCAAAATCGAAAAACTTGAACAGCCTAGCGCAGAAAAAAGTCTAAAAATCGACTATCACTCCCGCGGAATCCGCTTTGACGTTTATGTACGAGACGACACAGGGCGTTCATTCGATTTAGAGATACAGACAACGAAGAAGTCAGACCTGGCAAAAAGAGCACGCTACTACCACGGACTTATGGACGTAGACGCCCTGCAAAGCGGTGTAGAATATGATTCCCTTAAAGACAGCTATGTTATTTTTTTGTGTCTTGGAGACATTTTTGGTTACGGACTTCCAGTTTATACATTCAAAAAAATAGCACTGGAAGACAATAGAATTTTTATGAATGACGGATCGACGACAATCTTTTT
>CAVJSA010000028.1:0-32560 GCA_963651875.1 Lachnospiraceae bacterium
AAATCCTGATTAGAAGAATCAGAAAATCGTAAAATATGCAGAATTACATGAAAAAAGGCTGTCTTGTCTAAAGTTTTAAAACTTACAAGACAGCCCCATGACAGTTGAATCACGTCGGGGAATAACAGTTGATTCAAGTACGGGAATAACATACGTTCTATCATTCCCGACACAAGGCAACTATTTTTACTTTACGAACTCTTTTTTCAAAAAGTCGAGGTCGAGTTCCGGGTAAAGCACAAACTTGCTCAAAAGTTCCTGAACACGTTTTGAAGCAGCTTCTTTTACACCTTCGTCAAGAACAATCTTGAGTTTTGCAGGTTTGCCGTCTTTTGTAACTCCAGGTTTTGTTCCTTTTAAAACCATGTCGATTATTGCGGCAACTTCCTTCATTTCGCCTTCTTTCATGCCAAGGGTTGTAAGGGCAGGAGTTCCGAGGCGAAGACCAGAAGTGTACCATGCGCCGTTCTTGTCATAAGGAAGGGCGTTTGCATTTGTAGTTACGCCGGCCTGGAAAAGCGCTGCCTCTGCCTGTTTTCCTGTAAGACCGTAAGAAGTAATGTCTGCGAGCATAAGGTGGTTGTCTGTTCCATTTGTCTGCAGACGAACGCCGAGATTCTGGAGTTCTTTAGCCAAAGCCTGGGCATTTTTTACAACCTGGTGAGCGTATTCCTGGTATTCTTTAGAATTTGCTTCTTTGAATGCGATTGCCTTTGCTGCCATTACGTGTGGGAGCGGTCCGCCTAAAACCATCGGACAGCCCTTGTTTACGTAGTCTTCAAATTCTTTTTTGCAGAGAATCATAGCACCGCGTGGTCCGCGCAATGTTTTGTGAGTTGTAGTTGTTACAACGTCTGCCCATTTTACAGGATCAAAGTCGCCTTCAAAAACTTTTCCTGCAACAAGGCCTGCAAAGTGAGCCATGTCTACCATGAGAACTGCTCCGCATTTGTCTGCAATTTCGCGGAAACGCTTAAAGTTGATTGCGCGAGGATAAGCTGAATATCCTGTCAAAAGGATTAAAGGCTTTACTTCCATTGCCTGTTTTTCGATTGCGTCATAGTCTAAAAGGCCTGTTTCCTTGTCTACTCCGTAAGGATGGCTTTCGAACATGCGGGCAGAAATATTCATTTTATAGCCGTGAGTAAGGTGGCCGCCACAAGAATAGTCGAGACCCATAAGTTTCTGGTTTCCAAAGCGGTGTCGGAGCTCGTCAAACTGTTCTGCAGTCAAGTCGTTAAGAGATTTTACTCCGAGTTCCTGGAGAGTTGGAGTTTCTACCTTTGCAGAAAGAATTGCCCAGTATGCAACAAGGTTTGTGTCAGCGCCAGAGTGCGGCTGAACATAAGCATAGTCTGCGCCAAAAAGAGCTTCGGCTTCGCGGGCAGCTGTCATTTCTACAGCATCAACGTTTACGCATCCGCCATAATATCTGTGTTCTGGATAGCCTTCTGCGTATTTGTCTGTAAGAAGGTTTCCCATTGCAGACTGAACAGCAAGAGAGCAGTAGTTTTCAGAAGCAATGAGCTTTAAGTGACTGCGCTGGTTTTCAATTTCATTTACAACATCAGCGGCGATTGAAGGATTTACAGAAGCAACCTGCTGAAGGTTTGCAACGTAAGCTGTCATTGCAACGTTCGGTTTTCCGTTGCATGAAGAAAGGTAATTCTCGAGTGGTGTAGCCATAGCCTTTTCAAGCTCCTAAAATATAACAAGATATTGAAAGCAATCTTATAAGGAATTTAAGGTTTTAGCAATTATTTTGCTTTTTTTTAATATTGTGTTAATTGATAAAATTGCACATTGACAAACCAACGCAAAAACTGTAATCAGCACAAATATCAAGATTAATAAAATAGAACCCCGACATTCAAACTATGTAACCTGAACAAAAAATCAAATGTTTGTTCTTTTAAAACAATGATTGTTTAAACACAGCAAAACTGATATAGTGAGCGCATTATGACAAAAAAAATTCAACTTATGACACTTTCTGCGGCAATGATTCTTTCCGTGTCGCTTTTTATTTCCTGCACTTCAGTTCCAAAAGAAATTCCAGAAATGACATCTCAGGAACTGATCCAGAACGGACAAACCTGTTTTGAATCAGCAAACTACAAAGGAGCTCTTGCTTATTTTAACACAGCTCTCGACCGTTATTCTGACTGGCCAAATGTTTATATCGAAGCAAGTTACGAAATCGGCCACGTTTACATGAAACAAAAAAAATACAACCTGGCAGAACCGATTTTTAATGACCTTCTTTCTCTCTACAAAAGTTCAACTCCAGGAACATATCCTGCAGCTTACAGAAAACTAGCAGAAATCGAACTGGCAAAAATTCCACACAAAAAATAGTTTTATCTTCTTCCGCGAGCACTTTTATCGTCCGGCACAATAATTGCATCAATTATAATATTCTTTGCTTTTGCTGTGTCGGCAACAAGCTGCTTTGTGTATTTTCCAGTTCCGCGCGGAACAGGATGCGGTTCAGCATCTCCAATCAAAATTATTTTTCTTGAAGCATCACTTCTCCATTTATAAAAACAAAGGCTTGCATACAATGCTTCGTAAACTGCTTCCGGAATATCTCCGCCTTCATTTCCATAAATTTTAAAACTGTTCAGATTTTTAGTAAGAACATCGAGATTGTTTGTAAATTCAAATCTTTTTACAGGCAAACCCATAAGCCGGTAAGTGTCGTTATAATCGCGGTAAAGCAAAAGTCCGATTCTAAAATTATTAAACTTTTTAATATCTTCTATCAGACGCGGAATCCATTCTTCCCTTAATTTTTGAACATCATCTTTCATGCTGCCGGTTGTATCGATTGCAAAAACAACATCAACCTTGTCTTTTGGATTTATGCGGTCAAGGCTCGCCATAATGTCATCAACAATGCTGTCCGGTCCTTTTGAATAACACATCTGCCCGCCGTTAAAACTTGCAATATCGTTAAAAGAAGCTACTGCAACCGGATTATAATCATCAGTAAGGACAATCGGCTCTTCAACTTCTTTTGGTTCTGTTTTTTCTTCTTTTATCTGAGGTTCTTCAACTTTTGGAGTTTCTACCGTTTTTTCTTTTCTGGCAGGAATTTTTCCAAGGTCAAACATAAAAGGATTGTCAAAAAACGCTCCGGTGTAATCTGCATACTTTTTTTCAAACGAACGGATATTTATAAAAGTTCCTTTGTTGATTTTTACAGAGCCATGACGAGACCAGTCGTAACCGTAATAAATTTCAGAAGGAATATAAATATGAAAAGCCTGTCCAAACTGTTCGTCAGCTTCTGCAGTTGAATCTACAAGAGAATATTTTGAATATTTTGAATCTAAAACCTTTCCATTTAAATAACGAACTTCGTCTCCGTTAATTGAATTATATTCGCCTGCTCGGTAAGCATAATTGTCCTGAACACCAGAAGGATCTTTTGTAGTTTCAGTAAGTAAAACGGATTCAATTCCTTCCCTTTTGCGGATATAAAGATGATAGCCACTTGCATTTTCAAATTTTTTGCCATCTTCGTAAACAAGGCGAATATCGTCTGATGAAATCAAGAGTTTTTTTGATTCCTGAGTTGTTTTTTGAATTGAATTTTGAGTGATATTTTCTGAAAGACCTGCAATATCCTGAGAAAAAATTGAAATTTCAAAAACAAATGCTAAAAAAACAGAAAATAAAACTTTCTTCATATTTGTTTTATCGGAGTTTTCATTTATTGAAATTAGAATAAACTATGGTATACTAAAAAAAATCAGGTATACTAAAAAAAATTATGCAGTCAGATCTTAACGAAAATGAATTTACTTCCATTGACCTCGCTGAATTCTTAGGACCGGGAGAAACGGAAGAAGAAAATCAGGAGAACGGAATCATCGTACTGACACAGAAGCAAAAAGTTCTCTGCGACGAACTAAATTCCAGAATTGCACTCTACGCGCCACAACATCAGGAAATTTTTGACAAACGCATGGCAGATTTAAAGCGTCTTGCTGTTGCAATTGCAGAATTTCCCTCTTTACTTTCCCGCGCAACCTTAACTTCCGAAACAAGAACTCCACAGGACATAATTGAACTTCTCGTTGACACAGAATCAGATTACGGCAGAACTTTTATTCAGCTTCCAAGCAAGGCAACTCTTGGAAAAGGATTTTTAACTGCAAAACTTCACACTTTTTCTTCACTTGCAAAACTTGCTTCAAAAGTAAACGACAATAAAGATTCAAAAACTCAAGTTGACTCTTCTCAACCAAACGGAACGATTTCGAGCAAACTGATTCAGGCATTTAAAGACGAAACTGCTTCAATGATGTTTCTTTTGCTTGCAGAAGACGTTTATTTAAACTTAATAAAAGATGAATCCCTCGACATTGATTTTAGAAGACAGCTTGCAACTTCGCTTTTACTATTGTGGGAACATCGCGCCGACCAGAATATTTCTGACATTGCACCGGTTTTAACAAATGTATGGAAGGCAAGAAGAACTTTAGCCCCGGCATTTGGAACAATGATGGGAACAAGCGAACTTATAATGTTTTCGTTCCAGATGGACGAAACCTGGAGCAAATTCATACGGACACAGCTTGCAATAACAGAAGTAAACCAGGCCATGGAAGAATTTTTATTTGGAATTTCGTATGAACAGATTTCAAAATTAAAAAGGCTGCTAAGAGAAAAAGGAATCGGTTCAATTGGCCGAGACGAAGTTTCTAAATTTTTAGGCGAAAAAGTAAAAACCGACGTAAGCGGAGACTACAAAGATTTTTACAGCCAGTATTCAATCAGGCGGGACAACGCCCAGGCACGAAAAAGACTTAACTTAGAAGGCCCGCACCGCACACTCGAAGACCACTTTATACGATTTGTAATGGAACAGAACAGGGAGAAACAAAATAATGACAGCTTCGCCAACGCAAAATAAAACAATTCCCTACCACTTTGGAGAAAAAATCCGCACAGTCCGCGAAAAAAAAGGTCTTACATTAAAATCAGTTGCACAGCAGGCTGGAGTTTCAGAAAGCCTTGTAAGCCAGATTGAAAGAAACAAGGTAAGCCCGGCAATAGATACCCTGCTTACTCTTGCAGATGTTTTAGACATTAATCTTGAATTTTTATTTGAAGAATACCACAAAACCCGCCCAGTCGATGTAATCCACAAAGACGAACGCAGACAGATTACAGAAGGCGAAATTCTCTACGAAGAAATTGCATCTGTAAAAAGCGACGGACACAATTCTTTAGAAACATACGAAATTACAGTTCCGCCGGGAGCACAGACGCACCGAGGCTCTTACGGTCATTTAGGACGGGAAATCGGCTATATCTTAGAAGGAAAATGCCGTCTTCAATACGAAAATTATGTTTACGATTTAAAAGCCGGCGACAGTGTTTCTTTTTCGGCAAGTGCCCCGCACGTTCTTTTTAATACAGGCGACACAAATGTGCGTGCGATTTGGACAGTAACACCGCCACAAAGGTTTGTTCACATAAAATAAAAAACAGGACTGAGAAAAAGTCAGTGTCTTTATTTTTCTGTCAACTCTCCTCTCTAAGCGGTAAAAAGCCGGGAACATGTCCAGTATGAAAAAAACAAAAAGAATTTTTATCTTATTTTTAGGTCTTTTACTGTCTTTTTTATGCGGATGTGCTTCTTTAACCGGCACAAACAGTTCAAGTTTTAACGACGCACAAAATGCCCGGATTATTCCTGCAGAAATTGAATGGCAAAATCTAAACGAGGCATGCGAATACTTTTTATTCAGCGATAAAACAATTCCTCTTAAGTGGCATTGTGTAAAAATTGACCTTTCCTGCACAAAATTACAACTTACAACATTTCCTTCAGAACAAAAAATACTTAAAAACGGACTAAAACTAAAAAAATTTGCAAAAAGCACAGAAAGTTTTGTCTGCGTTAACACTTCCCCATTTACAAAAACCGGTTCAGGCAAAAAAACACTTGCTGGAATCCATAAAGCAGACGGAAAAGTTTTTTCGCCCTCGCAAAAAAAATACAGCGCACTCGCCTTAAAAAAAGAGGCAGACGGAAGCTTAAAAGCTTTTGTTTTAGAAAACCAGGACAAACAGATTTTAGAAGATTTTGATTACGCTTTTGGTGGATTTTTTACAATTCTTTTAGATGAACACAAAAAAGAATTTTCTTACGAAAGCAAAGACAGCCGCACTGCAATTGGAACTTCAAAAGACGGCAAAACTTTGTTTATTTTAGTTGTTGAAGGAGAATTTCCTTTTAAGAGCTGTGGGCTTTCCTATCCGGATTGTGCATCGATTCTGCAAAACTTAGGGGCAAGCGACGCTCTTGAAATGGACGGCGGAAGTTCTTCTGCACTTTTTATAAACGGCAAAAATGCGCTTTCGTACCCTTCAATGCGGAAGGGAGCCGCCTTTATTGGATTTAAAATGAGCAATAATTAAAACACTCTTTTAAGTTGACGGTGATTTTCTAATAAAGTATATTCTTAACTATGGGATTGGCTACAGCTCAGGTACTACAAAGATATTATGATCAATATCGGGATACTGAAATTACATTTTCTAAGGACATTATCCGCGCTCTCGGGCTCGATCCTAGACAAATTTATATAAAATGCAATCGCGGTCAGTGGCCTTGCATAATCAATTCCACATCTTTTTTACAGGCAAAAATAATTGTAGGCGCAAAGGGCGGTGCTTACCAGGCACTTTCAGACAAATCAACAAGCGGAATAAACCTGCGTTTTTGTTTTTTACAGCCGGAAAACGATTTATTAAGTTTTTTTGTTGCCGGACACGTTACAAACATTGTTCCCTACATGAATTCTTCAGAGCTTGCAGTAATTACAATAACTTTTAGCCAGCGTCCGCCAGATGACTTAATCGAAGCAGTCGGAAGACTCTTAGAAGCAAATGCAAACGCCGTACGCCGTCGAGAAGAGCGAATCTTTATTGACGAAAATTCAAAACGAAAACTAGGTCTCGTACGCGAAGAAGCAATTGTTTTTATTCAAAATGTTCCTCGACACTGCATTGTGCGTAACCTTTCTTTTTCTGGAGCAAAGATAATTCTTTTAGGACTTTCGCAGTTTTTAGCAAACAAGCCGGCCCAACTCCGCTTGGAATTTGAAGATCCAGACGAAGTAATAACATTGAACGGAATAATTGTTTCGTCGGAAGTAATCGAAGGAAGAAAAGATATTGTAGCTTGCAGTGTTACCTTTGCAGATAAAATTGTTCCTCTTTCGTACAAACTGCACATAAATAATTTTTTAACGGCAGTAAGAAAAACCCAGCTTTCGGCAAGCGATCAGATTGCACAGCAAAAAGCAATGCAGGCAAAACTTGCAGCACAGCAGGCTCAGCAAAATCAGCAGGCTCAGAATGCTCAAAACGCACAGGCAAACTCAGCCCAGTCAGCAGGACAATCTCCTGCAGTGGCACAAGAGTCTGCTCAATCTCAGTCCCCTGCACAACCACAACAACAGCAACCATCGGCAAATTCTTAAAACAAAATTTAAGAAAAGCCTTTTTATAAAAATCTGTGCAGCAAAAGCCAGGCCTAAAAATGCGCAGAACTTTAAGGAAAAATTAAGCTTATGAAACCTACAGATCCACTTGAATCAATTTATTTTATTCAGCTTCCGGAAGAATTTAACTTTACGGAAAAAGCAATGCACATTGATCCGACAATTCCTCTGCCGGTTCAAAAAAAAGAAAAGGACGATCCCGGAACTTTTGACATGAAGGCACTGACAGAAGAACAGATTCTTGCAGGGCTTTTAACAGTAATGGCATACGACAGCGACAATAAAAATATTCTTTATTACCGCTCGATTCTTAATAAGGCCCGCCCAAACTTAAAAAAAGAACTTACCGAAGCTGCCATCTTAAAAACAAAAAACCAGGATTTTGACCTTGCAGAAGAAATTTACGCTTCGTTAAGAGGTTTTGATCCGGAAGACATTGCAACGATTTTAAATTCCGCCCTCTTTTTTGACCAGCGTGCAGATTCTTACAGAACGTCCGGACTTTACGAAGATGCCGACGCCTACGATGCTGATGCAATTTTTTATTACAAGATGGCAATGGACGCAGAACCGGCAGTTCCAGATGCATTTTTTAACGCAGGATTCTACTATCTAAAAAAACATAATTTTAAAGAGGCCAGAAGCTGCTTTGAAACTTACATTGCGCTCACCTGCGAAATGACAGACGACGAAATGGGCGAAAACGGACTTTACAAAAAGAACCGCGCCCAGGAACTCTTAAACGAAATTGATAACCGCAATATGGAAGACGACCATTTTACGGCAGCCTACGATTTTATAAACAAAGGTGAAGTAGACAAAGGTCTGGACGAAATCCGTCTGTTCCTCGAAAAAAATCCAAATGTATGGAATGCCTGGTTTATGCTCGGCTGGGGCTTAAGACAAAAAAAACGCTGGGAAGATGCCAAAAAGGCATTTGAAAAAGCACTTTCGCTTGAAGGCGGAAAAAAAGCCGACACCTACAACGAACTGGCAATCTGCTGCATGGAAGAACAGAATCTTCAGGAAGCAAAAATTGCACTGCAAAAGGCACTTGCCCTTGAGCCTGAAAATACAAAAATTATTTCTAACCTTGGATACCTGGCATTAAAAGAAGGCAAACCTTCCGACGCTGCCGCTTACTTTCAGACCGTGCTTGAATACGATCCAAATGACAAACTCGCAGCCGCAGAACTGTTAAAAATGGATGTATAAAAAAAATGAACAAAAAAGTAAGTCTGGTATTTTTTTCGCTGTTTTCTGTTTTTTTGTTTTTTTCCTGTGCTCAGAAGCTTTCTGTACAAACGCTTACAATAACTAAAGCGGACGGGCAGCAAATCGACGTAAAGACAGAAGTTGCGCGCACCCAGGAAGAACGCAACAAAGGCTATATGGAGCGCAAAAACATACCGGACGGAACTGGAATGATTTTTATTTTTGAGCGCGATCAGATTTTAAGTTTCTGGATGAAAAACACTCCGCACCCGCTTTCAATTGCATACATAGACAAAAGTGGCACAATCCGCGACATTTTTGATATGACACCGTTTTCGCTCGATCCAATATACAGCACGGTCAGTGTTCGCTACGCTCTGGAAGTGCCACAGGGTTGGTTTGCAAAAAACAACATAAAAAGCGGCGACAAAGTTTCGTTGCCACAGTAAGTTTTTACAGATTGTCTAAAAACTCCTGTACGGTCTTTTCTTCAAAAGTTTTTTGAACTCCGCTTTCTTCGAGCATTTCCTTAAACTTTTTATTGTCAATGTATTTTAAGGTTAGCGGGCGTTCAAGGCTCATTATTACAGAATCATCTTCCCAGGCAGAACGTTTTGGATTTATTGAATCCGGAGCCCCGTATTTTTTGGCAAGGGATTCAAAAACAGAAATATGATCTAAACGTTTTTCGTTTAAGTTCAGCGTAATGGAAAAAAGTTTATCGTCTGCAAACTGAAACCAGCATCTTGTAAAAAAAGAACCTTCAAACCTTGAAGAATCAGTTTCGATTAAAACCTGCTTTGTCTGTGGAGAAAGGCTTACATCACGGTCGCCACGATATGCAAAATCCGGATTTTTCTTTAATTCTTCCTTTACTTCTTCAACGCTCATTCCAAGTTTTACAGAACCATAACCGTCCGGCAGGGCAAAACAAGAGAATGCAGAAAGTAAAAGAAAAGCAAAAAGGGCAATCTTCTTCATTATAAAAAAACTAACGCTGGGTCTGTTTGCGCACAAATGCACAGTGCTTTATAAGTTCAAGACAGTCCGGCACAAGAATTTTGTTGTCTTTTTCGATTCTTACATGCGGACTTACATTAAAATGACTCACATAAAGCTCTTTTTCTTTTTGAGAAAGACCACACATTGTTGCAATTTCCAAAGGAGTAAGGTCGGTCTGGTAGGCTGTCTTATTTTTAGGGTCAATCTGAACCCGGGCTTTTTCAATCTGCAGAGCAAGCATATCAAGCATTTTGTCCAAAGGATTTTTAAGAAAGCTGTTAGACATTTGTCTTTGCGTCTGGAACAATCGTTCTGCAAGAGTTGTCGTAAGGCGGGCAATAAGCTGAGGCTGTGTCTGAACCATCTGATTAAAGTTAGAACGGTTTACAGTCATAAGCCGGCAGTCTTCTTCTGCAATTGCACAGGCAGAACGAGGTTTATTTTCAAGCAAAGCCATTTCGCCGAACATGTCGCCTTTTTTAAGGATTGCAAGCGTAACTTCGCGGCCGTCAACAACCTTAGAAATTTTTACCCTTCCTTCCTGAATAATAAACATGTCCGCTCCGCTCTGCTGTTCCGACATAATCATTGTATCCTGCGGATAAACGCGCAGTAAATCCTGGTTTGACTCAAAATAAACGGCACGGCTTTTTTCGCGCAACTGATTAAAGCGCACTCTAGCCGTAATAACATTTGCGCCATGAGGACAGGCCTTTACATACTGATAATATGCAAAAACGGCAATACTCGGCTTGTTAATCTGATCATAATAAGAAGCAACGCGGAAAATCTGTTCCGGGCTCTGTGTAGTTGAATTATTTAATGTTGCCTTAACTAAAGTTTCGTTTAAAAGACGCATGCGGTTTGCAAAAGTGCGGATTATTTTCATTGCAACCGGAGTGTTTCTTTCGATAAGTTCAGGATACTGTTCCCTGCGAACAGCAATACAGACAACGTCAGTTGCGGCAAGAACGGTGTCAACCTGCGAATGGTTCGACATACACGAAATTACACCGATAAATTCTCCAGGTCCTAAAAGTTCAGGCTGCTGACCCGGAAGAGCATTTTCTTTATGGACGCGAACGTTTCCACTTTGAATAATATAAAAAATATCATTCTGCGGTTGGCCTTCAACCGTAATATACGAACCTTTCCTAAAATTTACAAACTGTAACTGAATCACGCCACACCGCCTTTTATAAAAATTATAACAATTTTTATGGTCATTGTAAGTATCGGTAAAAAATAAACCTGAAATAATTTATTAAATCTTTTAGTTTTATTTTTTTTACGCGCTCTTTATTTGTGTCATTCGACTTTTACACAAAAATAATTTCCGGCTCGAGCAAAACTCCTTTTTCTTCCAGAACTTTTTTCTGCACAAGACAGACAAGTTCCCTTATGTCTTTAGCCGTCGCTCTTCCGTCAGGATTTATAATAAAGTTTGCATGCCAAGGAGCAATCTGCGCGCCCCCAGAACAAAAGCCTTTTAAGCCGCATTCGTCAATCAGTTTCCCGGCAATAATGTTTTTTTCAGGAACATTTTTAAAAACCGAACCTGCACTTGCCGCCCTAAAATGTCCCATGCTAAGCCTTTTTTCTTTTGTCCGTTCGCTAAGGTCTTCGTCAAAACCGTTTTTTACGCAAAACTCTGCCGAAAGAATTATTTTTGTCAAAGGGGTAAGTCTCCCCCTCGCTCCAACCGCGCCATGCGCGTTTTGCGCTACCCCCTCTGCGGGGGACACCCCCGCAACGCCCCCGCGATTGTTAAAAGGCGAAGTTTTATAGCCCCAGTCACCGGCACTTTTCTCGTATCTTTTTATTTTTAAATCGGACAAATCTGGAATAAGTTCTAAATATTCAGCGCTTAAAAGATTGTCGCAGGCGCTCAGGCCAAAGCAGGTTGCGTTCATAAAAAGAGCGCCGCCTACAGTTCCGCTTAAAGAAGTAAAAGGCTCAAAGCCACCGAGATTGTTTTTTTTACAAAAAGAAAGGACACTGCCCCACACAGCTCCTGCCGGACAGTAAATTTTATTTTCGCCAGTAAGTTTTATGTCAGTTTGAGCATTTAACTTTCTTGTGGAAATTACTAAATCAAGTCCTTCGTCTGGAAAAATCGTATTGCTTCCCCCGCCGAGCAAAAAAAAGTTTAAATTAAGGTCGCGGACTGTTTTTAAGGCAAGCAAAAGAGCAGAAACGTCAAACGGCTCAAGAAAAAACTCGGCAGGACCGCCTACGTGCATTGTGCAATGATTTGAAAGATTTTCGTTTTGCTTTATATTGCCTAAAAAATTATCTTTTAAGAGAAGCTCTTTAAATGCACTGTTTTTCATAAAAAAAGATTATAGCAGAAAGCAAAGGCTGTAAAACAAGCTATCAATTGAAAAGAAGACAAAATTTGCTTAAAATCTTACGAAAATTATAGTGCGTAAGGGAGTGCGACATCCTGTCGCTGCCACAAATTGCACAGCAATTTGTGCGTATGGCACAAAAGCGCCCTCCATGGCGCTATCACTACAATCCCTAACGCTAGCGCGTTAGGGATTGTAGTGGCGCGAAGCGTTGTTTTTTGGCGGTAAGCGAGCGCACCGGCAAAAAACAATGAAGGCGAAAGCCGGAACCACGGAAAGCCCGACGGCGGCTTGCCGCCGGAACGCCCAGAAAAGAATTTTTGACAGACTGAATAATAAATGAAGATATAGGGAGAAAAAAATATGGCTCTTAGACTTTTTAACACAATGGGAAAAAAGATGGAGGAATTTGTTCCTGTTCATCCGGGATATGTTGGTTTTTATGGCTGCGGGCCGACTGTTTACAATTATGCGCATATCGGAAACCTGCGCGCCTATGTTTTTCTGGACATTCTCGACAAAACTTTAACTTACCTTGGCTACGACATTAAGCACGTTATGAACATTACAGACGTTGGCCATTTGACCGGAGACGCAGACGACGGCGAAGACAAAATGGTAAAAACTGCCGAAGAAAGACACCAGAGCGTTCTCGACGTTGCAAAGTTCTACACAGACGCTTTTATGGCAGACATTGACGCATTGAATATCCGCCATCCTGACGTTATCTGCAAGGCAACTGAGCACATAAACGACATGATTGAGCTTATCAGAAAAATCGAAGCAAACGGACACACCTACACTGCCGGCGGAAACCTTTATTATGATATTTCGACTTTCCCAGGCTACGGCGACCTTGCAAACTTAAATCTTGACGAGCTTAAAGCCGGAGCCGGAAGAAGAAAGGTTTCGATTATTGACGAAAACAAACGCAATCCGGGCGACTTTGTTTTGTGGTTTACAAAATCCAAATTTGAAAACCAGGCAATGACATGGGACAGTCCATGGGGAAGAGGCTATCCGGGCTGGCATATCGAATGTTCTGCAATGAGCATGAAATATCTTGGAAAGCACATCGACATTCACACGGGTGGCGTTGACCATATTCCGGTTCACCACACAAACGAAATTGCGCAGTCAGAAGGAAGTTTTACAAAAGAAGAAATGGCGGAAGGTCCATGGGTAAAATACTGGCTCCACAACGAGTTTTTAGTAATCGAAGGCGGAAACAAAATGTCAAAGTCTTCAGGAAACTTTTTGCGCCTGCAGACTCTTTTGGACAAAGGATACGACGCCCTCGACTACAGATTTTTCCTTTTAGGCGGACACTACCGCAAGCAGATTTATTTTTCGTGGGACGCAATGGACAGCGCAAAAAACGGAAGGGCGGCTTTAACTGACCGCGTTGCTAAGCTCATTGTAAAAGCAAAGGGCGAAGGTCTTGAACTTACCGAAGAAAACTATGTTCAAAAGCTCTCAGAACTTGAAGCAAAGGCAAAACTTGCAGGCGAAGGCGAAAACCTTAAAAAGTTTAGAGAAGGACTAGAAAACGACCTTCTTACTCCGGTTGCAATGGCAAGTTTACAAAAAGAATCAAACGGAAAAGGCCGCAAGGCAGCAGAAAGCTTAACAGACATTTTTACGATGGACAAAGTTCTTTCGCTCAAGGTAATTGAAAACGCTCTCAAGGCTGTAAAAAAACTCGAAAGCGAAAAGACAGCAACTCAGGACAGTCACGAAGGCGACCCGGAAGCACAAGAAATTACAGCCTTAGTTGCAGAACGCACGACGGCAAAAAAAGCAAAGGACTTTGCAAAAGCAGACAAAATCCGCGACGACTTAAATGCACGCGGAATTACAATTATAGACACACCGCAAGGACCAACCTGGAAAAGAGTCTAAATAAAGCGCTGGGGAAAGCTCATAAAACTGCCTTTTCTAAGAATTTTCTTATTTTTTGTGTAACCATCGGGAGAAGAAATGTTTTCTAATAATGTGGAAGCTAGTGAAAAACCTTTGAATGCAGCAGACTCCGCGGATTTTCGCCGCATCTACAACGAAACCATGATTTTACTTTTTAAAGTTTCATGGCGCATTGTAAACGACGAAGACGCTGCAGAAGACATTGTTCACGATTCTTTCATAAAGGCCAGCGAAAAAGGCATGTTTTTTCCAACAATGAACGATGCAAAATTCTGGCTTATCAGGGTTGTAAAAAACGCTTCTCTGAATTATTCCTTACGAAAAAAGCGCGAAAGAAATGCTTACCAGAAGGCTCTGTACGAAGATAAAAGACAGCAGACTTCTGGCGAAACAGACCTTTTGCGTCAGGAAACTCAGAAGATTGCAGTTGCTGCCCTGGAAAAACTTCCTAAATCATTAAAAGAAGTAATCATTCTCCGCGAATACGGAGATTTAAATTACAAAGAAATCGGCAAGGTTCTAGGAATTACAGAAGGAAATGTAAAAATCCGCATGTTCCGAGCCAGAGAACAGTTAGAAAAACTCATTGGAGGCGATGATGTCTACTTGTCCTGAAAAAGATCTTCATTCAATTTATCTCGATGGTGAGCTCCCGGAGAATTTTTTAAAGGAATATGAATCTCACATTGCATCATGCGAAAAGTGCCAGGCAGAACTCGAAAAATTAAAAAAAGTTTCTGCCCCGTTCCGTGAACAGGCTCTTTCAATTCAACTCGATCAAAATTATCTTGACCAGAGTTTTGAACGACTCCAGACAAAAATGCGCTTTGCTCAAAACACAGCGTTCCACAAAGAAAATCATACATTTAAAAATTACCAGAAATGGGTTACAGGCTTTGTAGCAGCAGCCGCAGTTTTTGCTGTAATAATTACGCCAGTTCAACTGAACAATGCACGCAGCAAAACTCAGGAAAACTTAACTGCAATTGCAAGGCCTCAGATAAAACCGATTCACGAAAATAAAGTTGTCGTAGACGGAAACCTCGACCAGATTAAGCTCCAGGCTGCCTTAGGTTCTGCAAAAGAAAACGAGGTTCAGCCTGCTGACGTTCACAACGAGGAAGCTCTCACAAATGTAAACAAAAATCAAAAAGTTGTTTCTGCAACCAGCCTTGCTTCAAACTATGGAGACAATTTTTCTGATATAGACGTTTTCCGCCCAGACTTTAACAATTCTTCTGCCTCTGTTAGAATACCACTACCTGGAATGAATGCAATTCCAATGACACAGGCAGGAAATTTTGAAGCCCAGTAAAACTTTTTCAGTTCTTTTTAGAAAATATCCGCTGTTTCGGACAGGTTCAATTATATTTTTTATTCTCGTTGTGCTTGCAGCTGTTTCGATAATAACTTACAAGGCGAGAAAAAATCCTGAAATAACTTCCATAACTCCAACAGTTGGTTCTCCTGGCGATTTAATGACAATTACCGGAGCAAATTTTGGTTCGTTGCGCAATTCTTCATCTTATGTTGAAGTCGGAGGCTCAAGAATTACGGCTTCCGGCTACTTGCAATGGACGGATTCTCAAATAAAACTGATTTTGCCTTCTAATGTTCAGGACGGTCTGGTTGTGGTTTCTACAAAAGAAGGTCAGTCTAAGCCTGGATTTTTTGCAAACGAAGCCGGAATTCCTGTTGAAGTTCCTCCAGACACAAAAACAACACTCCCGCTTGTAACTTCAGTTTCCCCAGAAAACGCAAGTATTGGTCAGCTCATTGTTTTAACAGGTTCAAATTTTGGAACAAGCAGAAACAGTGCAAAAGTATTCTTTACGGCAAATCTTCCCCAAGACGCACAAAACATGGAAAAAGACGAAAATTCTTATATCGTTGCCCGCGAAGATAATTACGACTATGAATACTGGAGCGACAGCGAAATTCACCTGAGAGTGCCGGACGGAGCTGCAAGCGGACAGCTTTATATTCAGACAGAAAAAGGCGTAAGCAATTTTGCAAATTTTAACTTAAGGACAAACGCCGGAACAAAAAAATATTCTGACAAAAAAACTTATCTTATTAATTTAAACGTAGATATTGATGATATAAATTCAAAACAAAACACGACTCTTTCCCTGCGAATTCCTCGCCCGCTCGAAACTTCTGTACAGAGACACGCTCAATTAAACGAATGTTCTCCGGAACCTGTTTTTGAAAATTATCAGAACACAATAATCCAGCATCTTGAACTTTCTAAGCAGACTGCAAAAAAACTTAAATTTACACAGAGTTTTGTAGTTGAAAATTATGCAGTAGAAACTCAGGCTGTTCCAAAAAACATAAAACCTTTTAGCGACAAATCGAGGGTTTTGTACACGACATTTACAAAAGCCGACCAGCTTATAAAGTCGGACGATCAGGAATTTGTTGATTTTGCAAAAAAAATCATAAAAAAAGAAACAAATCCTTATAATCAGGCAAAACTGATTTACGATTACATGATTCAAAACTTTTCGCTTGAACAAAAACTGCGAAAAACCGGTTCTCTAGCTTCTGACCTTTTAACCGATAACGAGGGAGACGCGTGGGATTTTGCGATTGTTTACACAACGCTTTTACGCGCATTAAAGATTCCGTGTCTTCCGGTAAGCGGAATTCTTGTAGATTCAGACTTAGATGCAACGCCACACTGGTGGACTGAGTTTTATATCGAAAACTTAGGCTGGATTCCGGTTGATGTAGTTTTGGGCGCCGGGCTCGAATATAAGTCATTTAAGACTGTCGAAGATCCTGCAAATTTTTATTTTGGAAACCTGGACAGCCAGCACATTATTTTTTCGAGAGGATTTAACGACGTAAAACCGACTCTTTCTAGCGGATTTGTCGTTTACAAAGAACGTACATTTGCACTGCAGTCAATCTGGGAAGAATCTTCGAGCGGAACTGTAAATTACAGTTCACTTTGGAATGAACCGGTTATTTCAGGAATTTACTAGAATAAAAATCATTATTTGGAGGAAATATGTCTACAAAAGTTTTATCTGTTGGAGGTTCAATAGTTGCACCGGAAGGTCCAGATGTTGAATTTGTCCAGAAATTTGTTTCTCTCATAAAAGAATATTTAAGTTCCCACAAAGATGACAAATTGATTTTTGTTGTTGGTGGTGGCGGTCCTGCTCGCATTTACCAGAATGCATTCCGCAAAGTAACAGGAACAGCAGACGATGCAGGCACAGACGCCGCAGACTGGATTGGCATTATGGCAACAAGACTTAATGCTCAGTTTGTAAAGGCCAGCTTTGGCGACTTGTGCAAGGAAGCAGTTGTTACAGATCCTACAGTAGCAGAAAGCTTTACAGGCGCTGTATTGCTTGCAGCCGGCTGGAAACCAGGATTTTCTACTGACAACGACGCAGTCCTTCTTGCACAGAAATTTGGCGCAAAAACTGTTGTTAATTTAAGCAATATCGAAAAAGTTTATACAGACGACCCGCGCAAAAATCCGGCTGCAAAACCAATTGACAATATTTCGTGGGCAGATTTTAGAAAAATTGTCGGAGATGAATGGACTCCAGGAAAAAACTGTCCTTTTGACCCGATTGCTTCTAAAAAAGCCCAGGAATTAGGTTTAACAGTAATCTGTGCCGGCGGAAAAAACTTAGAAAACATAAAGGCAATACTCGAAGACAAGGATTACATTGGAACAACAATAAAAGATTAGTTTTATACGCGAAAGATGCCTGATATGGTGTCATTGGCTCACCTTGCTCCGATAATCCTGTCTATTGTGTCATTGTCGGGCTTGACCCGACAATCTACTGTAAGAAGGGATTCCCTGGTCAAGTCGGGGAATGACATAAAAAGCAAGCCAGGGAATGACATAGAAATCAAGTGAGGGAATGACAGTGGCAAACTTATTAGACTGCCATCAACAGACTCAACAGGGCTTGGCAACTTCTACGACAAGCAGAAGTCCGTCTTTTACAGACACAGTTGCTCTTTGCCCTGTCAAAACTTCGTTACTCGAAGAATAAATATATTCCGGTAAGATCCGGGCGTTTTGCAGATTGTATTTTGCCCCGCAAATGTCAACCCCATTCACCTTTCCTGCAACCGGCAAAAGCGAAAAATAAGAGCACTCACCAATAACAGTTGGTTTAGAGCCAGCAAGACGCATTATTGAATAGTCGTCCGCGATTTTCGCATCTGCGCCCTGTTTATAAAGATAAATCAAGGCAGAAATATTAACAAAAGAATGATCAAATCTTTGGCCGATTACGCCAATCAAAAGAAAATCCTTAAAACCGCGTCTTAAGCCTTCTTTTACGGCAAAAAATGAATCAGTATCGTCTTTTTCGCGCGGAAGAGTAATTGTTTCTATATCGGTCTCTGGGCGCTTAAATGAATCAAAATCCCCGATAATTAAATCTGGCGTTACTTTTAAGGCTTTAGAATGAATAAGGCCTGCATCGCAAAAAACAAAATAATCACTTTTATTAAGAAAACTTTTTATGCGTTCGTAATTTTCGATTTTTGCAGCCCCGACAATTACGCATCGCTTTTTAACACTTCCGAGGGAATTCATTTTTAATTATTCAAACACTGGGTAACACTCAAAACCAGCATTGCGCAGTTCTGTGCCCATTGTGCCCTCCGCATTTTCGTTTACTACAACAAGATAGTATTTTGTACCGCTAGGACGGATTTCTTCTGTAATAAAAGCAGAAAATCCTTTTTCCTTTAATTTTTGAATCAGACCGTCGGCATTTGCTTTTTCGCGGAAAAGGCCTAACTGCTGTCTAACAATTTTTTCAGCCTTTTCTTTTTGTTTTTCAGTTGAATTCTCTTTTGCCGAAGTTGAATTTTGTGCTACCTCAGTTTTTTCTTCAACAGCAGGAACAGTTTCTACTTCAGGTGAAGAATTTGAAGAACGTGGAACAAAATACCAGAACGGAGCCGGCAAAGTCTGAACTTCGCCTTTTACAATTGCACATTCAAGGCTTTTTGGAAAATCTTTTTTTAATTTTTGAGAATAACCAGATTCTCCGGTAATATGCCAGAGCGTAAGAAGAATCTGCGGACGAACAGTTTTTAAGGACTCAAGTGTAGAATATGTTTTGAGCATTGCAAGGGCTTCTGTCGTGTCCTGAGTCGTCTGAGCTTTACATAAAATGCTCCACTGTTCATAAAGTTTTACATAGCCTGCAATTTCTGAATTTTCGGAACTGCGCACTGCAGAATTTAAATAATTCTGTGCACTTGACCAGTCGCCACAGCTCAAGGCACAACGAACGGCATCTATTACAAGCTGTTCGCTGGATTTTTTTGGCATTCCTTCTGCGTCCTTTGCAGCAATCGAAGCAGCCTTTGCGTAATAAGTAATTGCCTGAGAATAATCTCCAGACTGTTCAAGGATTGCGGCTACAAAAGCATTGGCAGAACGAGTGTCGGCAGGAGAAGTAAGAAGAGGAATTGTTTTTTTTAAGTAATTTACGGACTGTTCAACGCTATCTTTTTCGGCTGCCTGGACTGCAACTTCTTTTGCGGTCAGTGAATAAGCTAAAACAGCCATAGTAAAAACAAAGATCAGGCAAATGCTTTTCTTCATAAAAAATTCTCCACACCTTAAATTAAACGTGCGTAACCGCGCCAGTCTTTACAGAACAGTTTTACGACAGTGAACCTGCACTTGCCTGTTCCTGCGCTGATTCTTCTTTTTGATCTGATTTTTTTTCTTTTTTTGAATTTTTATTTACAGGTTTTCTGATTTTAAAATCAAAAATTGTCTTTTCCTGTTCTGCAGCTTTTACAGTTGAAACGGCATTTTCGTCAGTTGCACTAGAGGCAGTTGAATCCGCCAGCCTTGACTTTTCTGTCTGTTTTGTTTTTGGGGAAGCTTTGCCCCGCTTTTTTCTAAAAAGGGCAAATGGAAGCATTACGATAATTCCTGCGAGGAACGAAGTAAGAACCGTTAAAAAAACAGGCACTTTTTCAAATGTGTGAAAAATTAAATTAACGTCACACTTGTTTGCTTCTTCAAGATTGAATCCGCAGAAAATCGTTATAAGAACAAGGAAAATTATTGTTCCAATCAGTTTAAATGGCATTTTGCGTCCTCCAATATAAAAAAATCAGACTAAGGTTCCGCGGAAAGTATTTCCACTTAAAGAATCAAGCCTTACTTTTACGAACGAGCCAATCAGTTTTTTGTCTGCCTTAAATGCAACGCGCTCGTTTTGTTCGGTTTTTCCTAAAAGTTCACTTTCGTTGTCGCGGCTAACAATGTCTGCAAGAACTTCTATTGTTTTTCCGAGACGGGAATTCATAACAAGAGATGTGTGCTTTAACTGAAGGTCGATTACTTTTTGAAGTCTCTCTTTTTTGATTTTTATGTCAATTTGATCTTCAAATCTGGCAGCCGGAGTTCCTTCTCTAGGATTGTAATAATACATGAACGCACTTTCAAATTTAATTTCGTCCATAAAAGAAAGCATGTCATTAAACTGTTCTTCTGTTTCACCAGGAAAGCCAACCATAAGGTCGGTTATAAGTTCTACGTCCGGCATGGCTGTACGAAGTTTTTTTACAAGCTGAATAAATTCTTCGCGGGTATTTTTGCGGTTCATTCTGCGCAGGATTTCTGTGTTTCCGTGCTGGGCTGCAATGTGGAATCCGTGGCAAACGTGATTGTCTTTTGCAATCATTTCGATAAGTTCGTCGCTAAAATCATTTGGGTTAGAAGATTCAAAGCGAATCCACTTTATTGGAGAAGAAATTGAATCTATGTGTTCACTTATTTTTTTGAGGAGTTTTGGAAAATTCAATTCTCCGCCCTCGACAGTTTCGTCTTTGCAGCGGTAAGCGTTTACATTCTGCCCTAAAAGAGTAATTTCTTTTACACCGCGTTTTGAAAGATAGTCAATTTCGGCTAAAATCTGGTCAACAGGACGGCTAACTTCTCTTCCGCGCACATAAGGAACAATGCAGTAAGTACAAAAATTATTGCAGCCGTGCATAATTGGAACAAAGGTGCTGAATGCTTCCTGTTCATAGCTTATTTTTGGGAATGTGTATTCTCCGTCTTCGGTAATTTCAAAACCTTTTTTGTGTTCTTCTGCTGCGCTGATAATGTCGCCAAATTTGCTTTTTCCGAATGTTCCGACTGCAAAATCAATTACCGGATAATCTTTTTTTACGGTTTCGAGAAGACGCTCTGCCATACAGCCCATTAAAACAACATAGAACGGAACAACGCCGTTTTGTTCAACATATTTTACAGCATTCTGCATTTCTTCGAGGCGGGTTTTTGCGCCAGGCTCTTTGTGGCGAATCTTTTTAACTCCAGAATAGTATCCTAATCTGCCGAATATTCTGTTTTCGGCTGAACCGCGCACCGAGCAGGTGTTGATTATAACCATATCGGCAATTTCCGGTTCGCTTGCCTTTGTCCAGCCACGGCTAATAAAAAGCTGTTCAACTGCAGCGGACTCTGCAATGTTCATTTCGCAACCATAAGTTTCAAAAAAATATGTCATAAATTATTCCTGATAAATATTATAATTTTTGCAAATTTGAATATCAAAGTTCAAACTAAATGTTTTTTTCGTCGTATTCTGCGCAGGCGTAGGCGTCGTGAAAATGAATACTTTCGTAGTTTGTACATTCAACCTTAAACCACTTGAAATTCATTTTTTTTAAGCCAAGATAAACTTCGCGAACCATGTCTTCTACAAAGCGAGGATTTTCGTAAGCGTGTTCTGTTACAAATTTTTCGTCCTGCCTTTTTAAAACTGAATAAAGCGGGGTCGAAGCACAGGATTCTATCATTTTAATTACATCTTCGATCCAAAAAAATTGTGAATACAAGAGCTTTACTTTTACAGTTCCCCGCTGGTTGTGCGCTCCATATTCGCTGATTGCCTTGCTGCACGGACAAAGAGTTGCAACCGGAACTTCGATTCCGACAAAGAATTTTGACTGTTCTTTTCCGTCGGTAAAGGAATTTTCGCCTTCGTAAGTGCAGTTGTACTGCATAAAACCACAAGAAGAAGTGACCGGAGAATTTTTTTCGATAAAATACGGAAAACTTATTCTTCCAAAGGCGCGCTCTGCAGAGAGTTTTGTGCGGATTTGCGAAAGCATTTCGAGAAAACTGTTCATGGAAATATCTTTGTGATATTTATGAAAAACCTCGATAAAGCGGCTCATGTGAGTGCCTTTAAAATTATGCGGCAGATTTACAAAAAGATTGACTGTTGCCGTTGTATTTTGCAATTTGTTATTTTTATCTAAAACCTGAACCGGATATCTGACGTTTTTTACGCCAACTTTTTGCAATGGAACTGCACGTTCGTCAGGTGAATTCTGAATATCAATCATATTCACTTACTATAAAGGATTTTTAGTTTTTTGGGCACTATATAAGTTTACAAAACGGCTTAGGCAATGGAGCACCGGCACTGGCTGTTTCAACAGCCTGTGCAAGAAGACCGCAGGCGCAAAAAAGTGCGCCGAGGACTTAGAGCGCTCAAGCGAAGTGCGCAACTGCCGGAGGCTGGCTAAAAAGTATCGTTTCTGCCATTTTTTTAATACTGACTAGCTTTTATTGTCATACCTGATACGACAATCACTTTTAAACGTTTTAGCCAGACTCAAGCCCCATATAATTATTAAAAGGTTATTTATTTAAAGAATTTTCGGCTGATTCGAGAGTATTGTACATGAGCATTGCAATCGTCATTGGCCCTACTCCGCCTGGAACTGGTGTAATAAAGCTTGCTTTTTCTTTAATTGTGTCAAAATCTGTGTCTCCAATCAGGCGGAAGCCACTTTTTTTTGTGCTGTCCGGAATACGGTTTACGCCAACATCAATTACGACAGCTCCTTCTTTTACCATGTCTGCTGTAACTGTGTGCGGATGACCGGAAGCTGCAACGATAATATCTGCCTGCTTTACGATTTCTGCCATATTTTTTGTTCCCGTGTGGCACATTGTAACCGTGCAGTTTGTTTCGCGACGTGCAAGGAGAAGTGTTACAGGCTTACCGACAATGTTTGAACGGCCGATTACGACAGCGTGTTTACCAGAAGTTTCGATTCCCATTTTTTGCAAAAGAACGATGATTCCGTGCGGTGTGCATGGAAGAAAGGCTTTTTTGCCGATTACCATTTTGCCAACATTTACCGGGTGGAATCCGTCTACATCTTTTTCTGGCGAAATTGCCATAATTACTTTGTCTTCGTCAATGTGTTTTGGAAGAGGAAGCTGAACTAAAATTCCGTGAACGCCCGGATCTTTATTGAGGCTGTCGATTAAAGTAAGGAGTTCTTCCTGGGTTGTGCTTTCCGGGAGAACTTCTGAACGGTCTGTCATGCCGGCTTCTGCAAGGGCCTTGCGCTTTCCTGTAACGTAACTGACAGAAGCTGGATTTTCGCCAACCAAAATTACGGCAAGGCAGGGAGTAACACCTTTTGATTTTAATTCACTAACTTTTTCTGCTACTCCAGCGCGAACTTCTAAGGCAATCTGTTTGCCGTCAATAATCTGAGCACTCATTTTTGTACCTCCGGTAAAATTCTGTAACTTTACCATTTAAGTTTTGTTTTTTAACTTGTAAGACGAATGCAGACGAACCTTTATAAATGCTAAAACCTTTGTAACCTTGATAAGAAAAGCAAAGTCAGCGTTTTTAAGAATTCAATCTGTATTGAAAAAATTGCCTTAAAACGGTAATCTTTTTCGGCAAAACTATACATAATTTTTTGTAAAATTACCATTCATTACAAAAAAATAAAAATTACGAAAATATAAAAATATCCAAAGATTTGTTGATTTTTACATTGACTATCTGAGAGTTTTTTGAGGTTAAAAAATCTTTGGAGCAGTTTGGAGAATTAAATGAAAAAAGTGATTGCGCTTTTTTGCGCAGTTTTTTTACTTTCGTCAGCAGTTTTTTGTCAGGAAGAGGAAGAAGACGACGACAGATTTGCAGTTGAATATACGATGAACGAACCGGGCGACCAGTTTATTAACATTGGGCTTATGGTTACTTTTCCACTTAACTTTGGCGGAAGTTTTCCTCTTTACAGAGGCGGACAACTTTCTACAGGCGGAGCTGGTTTAATCGGTTACCACAGATTTTTAACTTCGTGGTTTGCGCTTGGTCTTGATGTAAGCTTTGGCTACAATCCGACAATCGGTGAAAACATGTTTACTTATGTTCCGTTCTTTTTGTGCTTTACCGTTCAGCCGACATATAAGCGTTTTGAATTTCCTGTGACAATGGGAATCGGTGCTGCTGTTGAAAGTTATTTGAACAGAACATATTTTCCGGGGCTTGTCTTAAAACCAGAGGCAGGAATTTTTTACAGGGCTAATCCTAGCTGGTCTTTTGGCGCAAAAGGAAACTTTATGTACATGCCACAATGGTATGACGACCCTCAATACAACGATAACGGCAATTTTGCTTCGTTTATGTTAGCTGCCCGCTATCACTTTTAAAAAAATCAACCGGATCACAAAAAAAAATGAAAATTAAAACAAAATCAGTTATTATTCCTTTAATTGCTTCTCTGGCAGTTTATTTTACTTCCTGCAACGACGTTATTTTTGACACAATCCGCGAAGAAGTTGAACTTTCCGACGCTCAGTTAACAGGAACAGTACATTCTTTAATCCGCGTTCAGGACTCTTCGGATACAAGCAATGTAAAAGAA
This sequence comes from Lachnospiraceae bacterium, assembly GCA_963651875.1. Taxonomy (GTDB): domain Bacteria; phylum Spirochaetota; class Spirochaetia; order Treponematales; family Treponemataceae; genus Treponema_D. The sequence goes on from CAVJSA010000028.1 coordinate 24,731, forward strand.
TATCTTTTTGCAACGACAAGCCCGATAGTTTGGCGCAAAGACATAACAGAAGCAGCCGAATACGGAACAGACGACGATTTAGACGCTGACGGTGTTACAACTTCGGAAAACGGTCACTGGCTGGAATTTGAACGTCCTGGCGACAAATACGTAGTGCTTGCAGCCAACAATGCAGGTGAGATTTATTCAAGGTCGGTTGTAATAGAAAGCGTTACTGATGACGGCGAAAACGAACCAAAGACCTGCTATTTGCGCTGGTACGACACAAACAATAGTGAAAACGGCTGGCAGGACGTTTATTATGAAGACGGCGAAACTGTTGTAAGCGCAACCCTGGCTTCTTATTCAACAAAATTTGTTGTTTTTGGAACAAACACTCCGCAAAATGATAACCGCTACGCCTTTGCAAATATTGCAGGAACAATTTATAAACTTGAAGGCGGAATCGCAACAAAAATAGAAGAAAGCGACACTTATTATTTTTATCCGGGTACCAGCACAAGTGGCAGTACAGCCGATAGCACGACAAGCATTTACTCTACTGCCATAAACGTTGCAACCTTTGACGGAAGTAAATTTTATTTTACTTCCAGCAAAGCAATAACAAGCAACGAAACATCTACTAGCGACGCAACTTATGTATATTACGCTGACGGAAAGAGAATTTATTACCGTTCAAGCAGCGACTCTTACTGGCAGAATAGTTATGTAAGCAGCATTTCTTCAATAGAAAAACTTGCAATTACAAAAAATAAAATTTTAGTAGGAACTAGCGGTGGATTTGACACAGTTGCTTTTGCTTCGGATACAGATCAAACCCCGGGCACAAGCACTTCTAGCATAAATGCAAATGCAAGTTCGACCCTGACGTCTTCTTATATAGTAAATCAGCTTTTAGTTGTAGATCCTTCAAAAAGCGACAGTGCAACAGACATATACGCTGCTTCGAACTTTACAGGAAGTTCTTCTAACACCTCCGCAACAAGAAAAAATGCAAGTATGTGGGCTTTCTATGTAAACCGAGGAAAGTGGAACAGAGAATAAGGGTAGATTATTCTGTAAAGAGTGGAAAGTTTTGTTTAAATAAAATGGGCTTTCCACAAAAAGTTCAGGTTGACTAAAAAGGACGGCTGTTACTTTATTAAGGGACAGCCATTTTTTTGGGGGGGGTAGCTTCTTTTTTATATTCGATTACAAGTTTTCCGAGCAGGTATTTGTCTAACTTTGCGCAGAATAATCTTTTTCAATGATTTTTGTCATATATTCAACAGAATAACATTCTAGGTTTATTTTTCTTGCAGGAATTTTGCGAAGTTCTTCTATTTTTTCTTGTAATTTTTCCGGCGGATTTGCAAAGTCAAACAAAAATTCAGTTGCGGTGCAGTCTTTAAGAATCTGGCAGAATGTTTCTATTTTGTTTGCGATTATCTTTTTGCCAGAAGAAAGTCCTTCAACAAGCGACATTCCAAAACCTTCGTGCAACGACGGAAAAACAATAAACTCTGCATTTTGAACAGATTGAAAAATTTCTTCGTCTGATTGGTAACCCAAAAACTCAATCCGAGAGTCATCTTTTGCAGCAGACTTTACTTTTTGAAGATATTCGTCATCATCGCAGGAACCGATTATTTTTAGCGAAAAATTTTCTTTAAGTACGTGAAAAATCTCTACAAGCTGTAAAGTTCCCTTATTTTTGGCAATCCGCCCCCAGCAAAGAAAACTGTTTTTTTTATAAATATCAGGATTGACACTTTCAAATTTATGAATGTCCGTTCCAGGAATTAAAGTCTTTATATTTTTAAAATGAAATTCTTTGGCAATCTGACTGTCATTTTCTGAAACGCAGTAATTTACATTAAAAAGAGGAGAATATTTTGACATCCGCTTCATAAAAAGCTTTTTTAAGAGTAAAAATGACTTTGTGTGAAAAATAAATCCATGGGAAGAAAAGAACAATTTATAACCGTAAACTGACTTTTTTTGAGCAAGGAATTTATACAGAAATTTTACATCGTTTAGATGAACAATTTCCGCAGAAGAAAGTTCTTTTTCAAGAATTTTCTTTGCTCTTGCATTTTTTAAGTAAGTCATTCCTTTTATGTAGCGCACAGGAACACGGATTGTACGGATTCCATATTCAATTGAATCAGAAAATTTGCCGGAGAATCTGTCACCAACAAAAACAGAAACCACATGTCCTTTTGCACTCAAACTTAAAGCAAGATTTTTTACATAAAGCTCAATGCCACCAATATGCGGAAGGTAAATGCTTGTAATTAAAAGGATTTTCATAAAATATGTTCTCCTTATTGCAAACCGATTGTATAATGAAGTAAAGATTTATTTTTCCTTGGAAAAGAAAATTGAGTTCCGTTAAAAATTAAAAATCCTGATAGAACGAATATTCCCGAAAGTGAATACGTATTTATTAAATCAAGTGTAAGCCCATATAATGCAAGAAAAACTGCAAACATAAATAATTCATTTTGCTTTTTATAAAAAAGATGAAAAATTGATTTTAGAAAAATAAACATTAAAAATCCGGCATAAAGAGCAAGTCCGAAAAAGCCATAATTAGAAAAAGTCGCCATATAAATATTTTCAAGAGAATACTTTCCGCCTGTGCCAGAAATATCTCCTATTCCAAAAAGATAACCGTATTGAGGAAAAGATTTTAACATTCTTGAAAGCTGAGCTTCTCTGCCACGAAAACTGTCAGAATTTATCGAATCTGAATTATGAAAAATGTATTTTGTTATGACTGATGTAATTTCAAGAATTCTTTTCTGCACGAATTTTAAGAGAAGGTCAGTTTGCCTTGTCTGAAAAAACATCAAAAATATAGCAACTGTGGCAAAAAGAATTACAAAAAACGGAAAAGCAAGTTTCCGTGTTCTTTTACCAAATAGAGCGATAATGAGAATTAAAGACATTATGAAATTTGCAGTCGCGCACATTGTAAGAAGACATGCAATAACATAAATCGAAAAAAAGATAAAATTCTTACGCTTTGAAAACGGCTGGAAATATAAAATAACAATAGCCGCGGCATTATACTCCGCCGCAATCATTGATGGATTGCCAAGAGAAACCCTGAATTCAAAATACATTTTGTTTAATAAAAATGGGGCGAAAAAATATAAGAATGCAGATACAAAAAATAAAATTATTACAGAATTAAGAAAAAGACTTACAAAACAGATACAGTTTTTTCCTGTCACATTTTCAAGATTATAAAAAATCAGGAAAACAAAAAGCGGACGACAATACCAATAAATGCCGTTAATAACAGAAACAATAGAAGTTTCGGAAGTTCCAGTTAGTAAATTTACAGCACAGATATAAACAGCAATCGGGAAAAACAAGAATATCAGAAACAAAAATCGCGGAAAATCTATTTTCAATTTTGAAGAAAATAAAATTAAAAGCCCTGCAAAAAGAAAACAATCACGAAAAAGAGAAATTACAGTGCCGATAATATGCGGAATTGCAAGTCCCATTCTTGCATTGTCAAAAACGATAAATAACACAAGAAACTTTGAAATCAAAAAATAAACATTGCGAAGATTAAGACTAGCAGCACTTATTTTCCTCATTTTTCAAAAATCTCCTTCCACTGAGCAACAATTTTTTGTTTTGTAAACTTTTCGCTTTCCTGCTTTGCCCCTGCTGAAAGTTGCTGACGAAATTCAAAATTGCCTGCAAACTCACACATTCTTTCAAGAAACATTTTTTGATTATGAAGCGGAACAATAAAGCCGCTTTTTGAATCTAAAATTATGTCGCCTGGACCAGTCGGAGTGTCATAAGAAATTGCAGGAAGAGCGCAAACAGAAGATTCTATCAAAACCATTGGCAAACCTTCAAAACGGCTTGTCATAATCAGGCAGGAAGATTTTTCCATTTCGCTTTGAACGTCAGAAGAAATCAAAGTCCAACTAACGCGTCTTTTAAGATTTTGTGTTTTAATGAATTTTTCAAACTCGCTTTTGTATTCGCCGTTTCCAATTATTCTAAAATTCCAGTCGGTATTTATCTTGCAAAATTCTTTTATTATGCTGATTAAGTCGTAAAATCCTTTCTGATTAGAAAGCCTACCGACAAACAGAAAAACTTTACTCTGCAAATCAGGATTTTTTCTAAAAGCCATATTCGTAAAGTTATAAATGACGCGAGTGTTTTTATTCAGCCTTTCATATTTTTGAAAATCTTTATGAGTTAAAATTACAACATGGTTTAAATTCTTAAAGAAAAGTTTGCGAAAAATCTTCTGATAAAATGGTGTTCCATCATAGCAAAAATGTTCCCAACCTATAGATTTTGCCTTTAATTTCGGACTGCAATAAGACAGCACAAGATTGCAAATAATTCCAACTCCAATAACAAAATCGAATGAATCAAAAAAATCTGAATGGGTCAATATATATTTGATGTAATCAAACTTAGTAAAAAAATTTATTTTTCGTCTTTGGATTTTTGCATCGATAAATTCAATTTCTGGATTAAGCTTATAAATTGAGTTTTTTTCAGAAAAGTCAAAAGAAACAATTGTAACCTTGCAGAAACGAGAAAATTCATTTGCAAGATTGCAAAGCATACGCTCTCCTCCACCGTTATAAGAATAATCCTTGGATAAAAAACAAATCTTCATATTTATATTCCCAAAATTATATTTTTTATAAAGCAACTTATTTTCAATTTTTTATCTGAACAGCAGTTCATTTTGTAAAATTTTTTCCAATACCAAAACATGAATTTAAAGCGTTCAAAAGTTCCAAGACTTTTATAAAATTCAATAGATTCTTTTAGTTCGTTCAGATAACTCAAACTCAAATCTTTATGTAGCAGAGCATTTAGTATTTCAATTTGTTCTTTTATAAAATGAGAATTTCTTTTCTTTATTGCATTTCTAATTTTCACCAAGAATTTCCATTTTTCATTTTTCGTAATATTTGTTCCGTGCTGACGGTAATATAAAACACACTCATTAACATAAGTCACTCCGTCATTCACAGAAGCAATCAAAGCCAGCCAATAGTCATGGAATTTTACGTTTTCAGGAATTGGAATAGCCTTTTGAATTAGGCTTTTCCTAAACATACATGCCGCTCCCTGAAAAATATTTGAATGCAGCAAAAAGAAAAACCAGTCATCTTTTGAATCTGGCAAAAAGTCAATTTTTGAACACGCCAGTAAGTCTACTCCTGTAGGCTGCGCTTTCTCATCACAGAGGAAAGCATTTGCACCAACCAAATCATTGTTGCCAATATTTTCAAGCAAAACTTTAAGATGATTCTCAGTCCAAATGTCATCCTGATCGCTCAATGCAATATAATCTCCAGAACAAAGCGAAATAGCTTTTTCAAAATTTTTCCTAAATCCAAGATTTTTTTCATTAAAAGAAACTTTTATGCGGGAATCATTTTCTGCATATTCATTTAAGATTGCTTTAGTAGAATCTGTTGAACAGTCATCAGTAATGACAATCTCGAAATCTTGAATTGACTGCTGTAGAATTGAGTCTAACTGTTCTCGAAGATATTTTTCTCCGTTGTATGTGGCAAGAGCGATAGAAATCATCTTTTCCTCACAAAATTTTATTTTGTCCTTCTTGAATTTTTTATTTTTGAGGAAAGATTAAAATATAGGATTATTGAATGGCTATTTCAGAACTTGCCAGCTACCATTTTTGTTTGCACCGGTTCTTTCGATAAAACCGGATTTTTTCAAGGTAGCAACTGCTTTCTTTATTGTAGAAATATCTTTTGCATTAGCTTCGGCTATTTTCTGGATTGAAACACGCGGATTTTCTTTCATCAGTGAAATGATTTTTTGCTGGGTTGCATTCAGTTCTGAATATGAATTTTCAGAACCTTTATTTGACGATTCAGTTTTCTGCGTGTTTCCATTTAACATCTGATTTATCCAGCTAAACGGAATACTCACTGAAATAGAATTCTCGCGGAACTCATAAGCATTCCGTCCGTAAGTTTCTGTGATTTTTGGAACTCCGCGCCCTGTTTTCTCGCTTATGTGCAACTGCAAAAAGATTTCGGAAAGTTTTTTGTTCACAGGAATAGATTCACCTGCAAAAAAACCTTCCAAAGTCTGCTCTGCAGGCATTGTTCCGCGTGAAATGATTTCTATTCTGTCCGAAAAAACAGTAATCATTGGCTCGTTGCCACTCACCCACTTGTTGTGAACAAAAGCGTTTATAATTGCTTCGCGGAAAGCATCATTTTCGAAAAGCGAAACTTCCTTGCGCTCAACAATTCTGTCCTTTTCGTCAGCCTGAATTATGTTCAGAACATCTCCATAGCGCAGAATTTCATCCAACGAATATAAAAGACACTGATAGCCAAACTCGCGTACAGAAAACAACGAACTGGATTTTGTTTTCCCAGAAAAAATCGCCACACGGATTGGAATATGCGAGTTGTCAGACAAAAGTTGCGCCAAAATATTGTATTTTCCGCTAGAAGTCAGAAACTCAAGATTTTTCTTGAAAGTTGCCTCATTCAATCGCAAGCCTTTTGCGCCATAGTAAATGAACAGTTTTTCAAAAGTCAAATCTTGATATTCGCTTTCCGTGTTTTCAATTGTAGGAAACCCGTGCCGAAGAACATCAAAAAGATATGATTCTTTTTCAGGAAATTTGCGCAGATTTTCCTTGCTTGAACCAATTCTGATAAAACGCTCGTTTGCAAAACTCACAGGAATATTTTTCGCGCTTGGAATTTGCAAAACGACAATCTTTTTGCCGTCAAGCAAGATTTCTTCAAACTCAAAGTTCAAGTCTGGCGAAATCTGACGCGCAAGAAAATGCTTCAATGGCTCACCTTTTACATCAATATCTGGAGAAAAATTTGTTCCCACAATATCGTGCGACTTATCATCAACACCCCAGATAAAATATCCGTTTTTGCGCCCTTCAATAGCCACACTGTTGGAAATTGCAGAAATATATTCGCCAAGCTGAATCGGTTCAAACCAGTTTACTTTAAATTCAAACCATTCCCGCTCAGTTTCATAGCCACAAAGATTCTTTAAAAGGCTCAAAATATTTTCCATTTATTTCTCCAAAATTCCACCATAAAGTAGCCTATAAATTACACCATAAAGTATACCATAAGTTCCACTGTAAAACTCAATTTTTAGAAAAAAATTTGAGCTATGAAAAACTTTTTCTTCCATCAAAAACAAAAATGTCAAAGAACGTCGTAAAAACTGACTTGCAGTTTTTACTTACCTAGTTTTTGCAAAACAAAAACTAGAAATGCACATTCGCGCAAAAAACAGGTTTTATGAACTCTGTTTTTATATCTTATATTTACAAGCCGTTAGCTTTTTTCTTATGAATGAAATATCCGATATGAAAAAAAAGCAACTTAAACCAGAAATTAAAAATTTCATAAAAAATAAACAAAACTGAAAAAACTATTACCGTATTTGGAATAATGAATACTGTTGAAAATGCAAGACCAAATTTGTTAGCGGAATATTCAATTAAAATACTCCTGAAATGTTTCATAAATTCGAATCCGCAGGACTGGGCAACATATATTATAAAGATGGATGGATAAAGCAAAGTAATAGCTTTTTCAAAAGTGGACTTTTCTTTTATTCGTATTTTTAAAAACGCAATAAAAAAACATATCGAAAAAAGCATCACCAAAATATTATTATAGCTGAAGAGTTTCCATGATATTTTTGCGTTTTTTAAAATCGCAACTGCAAAAAACTGAGACAACAAAATCAAAACAACAAGAATAAACTGAACTGACCCCCAAAAATAGGACACCCACGGAGGTGTTAAAATGGGGAAAAATC
>CAVJSA010000029.1:0-30118 GCA_963651875.1 Lachnospiraceae bacterium
TTTCGCAGTTTTATCCGCCTTGAGCCGTTCAAGCATAAAAGAAAGCATCGCCTCGCTCACTCCATTCGGAAAAATCGTTATTTCTTCTTCCGACCACGAACCGCCGGCTTCGCTTGTGAGAAAATCGTGCATTTCGTTTATTTTTTTCTGTGTAAAACCGTTGGGGGCACTGCCACAAAGAATGGCTGAACGAATCAAAATTATAAACTCCTCTCATTTTTACAATCTTTTAGATTGTATCAGTTTATAACTTTATCTTATAGATTGCAAGTTTACAAAATCGACATCTTAAAGTATGTACAATGAATACAGAAAATGAAAATTTGACAAAAGAAAGCAAGGATTTTTCGGACCGTCTGCGATATTTGCGAAACAGAAAAAAACTTTCTGCAAGGGAAATGAGCATTGCACTCGGGCAAAACGTAAATTATATAAATCTTATTGAAAACGGAAAAAGATTCCCGTCGTTACAGGGATTTTTTGCAATCTGTGAGTATTTAAAAATTTCGCCGGCTGACTTTTTTGCGTCTGAAACTTTTTCTTCAATTCATAGAGAAAATTCAACAACAATTGAAAACGAAAAAAAAGAACTGATTTTGTTTCTCGAAACTTTATCCGATGAACAAATTTCTTCAATTATAAATGCAATAAACACATTTAAAAATCAGCGATAAAAAATTGCAATTCTGGGTAAAAATTCACCCTAGTTTATGCAAAAGTGTAAAATACAACGGACCAGCACCACCACAAGTGTCTGGCAAAACGTGCCTGCCGTATTCTGTTTTTTCGCCTTCGGGCAGGTCAACTTTGCAAAAAGCACTTACATTAAATTGAATTTCGGGCTCCAGGATTTCTACGTCGCTAAACTTTTTTAAGAGTTTTTTTATAACTTCGTCGTTTTCTTCTTTATTTAGAGCGCAGGTTGAATAAACCATAAAGCCGTCAGTTTTTAACATGCGCCATGCTGATGACAAAAGCGCCCACTGCGCCATAGAAAGTGTTTTTATTCTCGATGGAGACCAGTCTTTTAAATAATTTTCGTCAAGGAGAACATGCCTCTCAGAAGAACAGGGAGCGTCGAGGAGAATTCTGTCAAACTGATTATTTTTTGCAAGACACAAGGTTGCTCCATCTTTACAGATTACATTTACATTTTCCTGAACTTTTTGGCTAAGACAGTTTTGAACCGAGTGAACAAGTCTTGTTTTTCTGTCCTGGGAACGTTCGTTTGAAAGTAACTTTGCATCTTCTTCCATATTGCTTGCAAGGACAATTGTTTTTCCGCCTGGAGCTGCACACATATCGAGAATTGTCTTTGCATTTTTTAACGGAAGTGAGCAAGCCGCCCTGACTGATGCACTGTCTAAAAAATAACTTTCAATTCCACCAGCGTTATATTCAACTTTGTCGCTTTCGCCATAAAGGGATTTTTTTAATAAAGGCCAGCGTTCTTCAAAAAGAGTTGAATAATAAAGTTCAAAACCTTCCGCACCGCCTGTTTTTTTATTTCTGTCTTTCTGTTTCATATTGCTGTAAATTATAAATCTGCAAAAGCTGAACTAAGTTCAACCGTAAACGAAGGTATTTGTAATTTTTTGCCTTCACTGTCAAAATCAATTTGTTTTAATTCTAAAATTCCGCACTTTATTTTGTATTTTATTACACGGCATACACTTTCTTCGATTTTTTGAGCAAATTCTGGAGAAGAATGAGCTTTATCTAATAAAATCTTAGCCGTAGAGCCAAAACGTTTTTCGCTCAACATAATTATGTCGATTCCAGCTTCGACTGCTTTTAAGGCTGCGACATCAGTCGGAAAACCGTGGTCGGCAAGTGCTCCCATAAAAATATCGTCGCTTAAAATAAGACCGTTAAAACCATATTGATTGCGTAAAACTTCTTTTATCCAGTAACTAGAAAAGCACGAAGGAATTTTTGAATCTTTGTTTAAGTTTTCTTCGGTTTCCAGAGCATTTTGTACAAAAACTCTTGCATGACTCATTAAAACCGCAGATGAATATGGCAAAATCTTTTTAAATGGTTCAAGAAGTTCATTCTCTAATTTTTCTTTTGTAACTTTTATTTCCGGTAAGCCTGTATGAGGGTCTGTATTTGTGTTTCCAGGAAAGTGCTTTAACACTGTAAGGACATTGTTATCTTCAAAAGCCGAAACTTCCAATGGAGCAAAAGTTAAAACTTTTTCGAGAGAACCAAAGGAGCGCGTATCCAAAAAAGAAGAATTTTCTTTTGACTCAACTTCGACAACAGGAGCAAGGTTCATATTAAAACCAAGAGTCTTCATTTGCTCGGCCTGTGTTGTATAAAGTTCCGTTGCCTGTTCAGGTGAATAATTTTCTGCCACAGTTTTATTAGAAGGAAAATTGTCCGTAATTGAACGCAAGCGATTTACATAGCCCCCCTCCTGATCAATTGCCATAAAAGGAGGAATATTTGAATGTTTTATATAGAAAGAATTAATTGAATCTGTAAAATGCTTTACTTCGTCTTTTGACTTTGCAACATTGTAACTAAAAAAAAGACAACCACCAGGAATTAAAGGCTCGCCTTCATTTTTGTTTCCAGAAAGAATTCCTGTTTTTTCGATTGGAATAAAATCTTTGTTACCTTCAATATTTACAAGAAAAAGCTGGGAGATTTTTACAGATTCAGGCAGGCGAGAAACAAAATCTGCAACTGCCTGATTTTTTGCATTTTCGATTGCAAGTTTTTTCTGCTGCTGTTTTGCTTCTTTTGAAGTACAAGAAGTAAACAAAACAGCGGACAGAACAAAATATAAACTTTTTTTAATAAAACTAAAAAACATGTTTTTAGTTATGCCTTAAACTTACCGAGCATATCGTCGATTGCGTCCATTGCATCCTTTGTTTTAAGTGCAAGTTCGCTTACCATCTGAGTAGCTTCGCTGATCTGTTTTGAACCGGCAGCCATTTCGTCCATGCTTCCCATTACTGTAGAAGAAATCTGGTTAACGGCTTCCATGTCTTGATCAATTTTCACAAATCCGTCAGAAAGAAGTTTTGAACTGTCATCAACAAGGACAGATTCGTCTTTCATATTGCCGAGAGCTTCGAGAATCTGTGTAGAACCGCTTGTCTGTTCTTCCATTGCGTTAGAAATCTGAGAAACGAGAGGGTCTACAACATTAACCTGTGCGTCGATGTTGTCAAAACTTGTCTGAGAAAGATCTGAAAGGCGTCCGCCTTCGTTAATTAAATCTGTAATATCTTTAATGTTTTCTTCGATTGCCTTTGCCTGTGCACTTGAATTTTCTGCAAGTTTGCGGATTTCGTCAGCAACAACTGCAAAACCTTTTCCAGCTTCGCCGGCATGGGCAGACTCGATCATTGCGTTCATTGCAAGAAGGTTTGTCTGAGAAGAAATTGATTTAATCGTATTGTTTGCATCTGCAAGCACAAGTGATTTACCTTCGACCTGTTTGATAACTTCTGAGCAGGCCTTAACATTGTCTGCGCCTTCTTTAATGAGTTTTTCGAGGTCAGCAAATGAAGAAGACATTTTTTCTGTTGAATCTGTTACAGAGTGAATGTTTCCAATCATCTGTTCGATTGCAGCAGAAGATTCTGTAATGTCGGAAGTCTGAGCAACAATATTTTCTTTAAGTTTGCGCATTGACTCGCTAGAAGAAGCAATAACTGTATTTGCATTCTGAACTGCTGTAACCTGGTTAGAAGACTGATTCTTTACAGATTCGATATTTGCCATAATTTCTGCAGTTGCACTTGCCGATTCCTGAGAACTTGTGCCAAGTTCCTGGATAACGTCTTTTACGTCTGCAGTTTTTGCACCAAGCTGCTTTATCATGTTCTGCAACATTTCTATAAAGCTGTTTACGCCTTCTGCCAAATCCTGGAATTCATCGCCACCACGCAATGGAAGACGGTATGTTAAATCTGCGTCTCCGCTAGAAAGGCCAACAATTGCTTTATGAGTTCTCTTTAACGGACGATAAACAGCCCAAGAAACAACAATAATTGAAACGATTAAAACAAGAACATTATTTAAAATCTGAGAAAGTAAAACTTTTAAGTTAATATTGTTAAGTGTTGCAAAAATTCCGTCGGCTTTTTGAGCTACAAGAAGTCTGCAGTTATCAAGTTCAGGGTAGTCCCAGCAATGAGCAATATACTTTGTTTTGCCGACAGTCATTTGACCAACCCAGCTTTCTTCGTCTTCAAAGGCTTTTGTAATGTAGGCTGGAAGAGTTGTTCCCTGCAATGAAGGTTCTGTAGAAGCTACAATCCTGTCTCCATTAATGATTGCAAACTGACAGCCGATTTTTTCTGGCATGCGGTCCATAAACCAGGATTCGCAAAGGTTTGTCGTAATTTCTACTGCACCGACAATGTTTCCGCCTCTGTCGTAAATTGGTCTTGCAGCGTCTGTTGTAAAAAGTCCTCCGTCAATCATTTCCATAAGAGAAACTGTTTCGCCGTTAAGTGCGTCCTGAACTGCATCTGTAAGTTCAGCGCCTTCTGCATATTCGGCTGGAGAAATAAGGTTACCGTCTTTATCGTAAACGGCAATAAATTCCAGATCGAGGGATTCGTAAGCCATCTGGCAAACTTCTGCAACTGCACGTTCAGCGTCATTTGACCAAAGCCCCGTAAAAAACCTTGAAGCAAGGTTTGTAACGTTGTCGCCGTAAATGATTTCTTCGTTAATAAGGTCTTCTACAATAAATCTGTTTTTTACGACAGATTCCTGCATTGTTGTAAAAAGTCTGTTGGTAACAATGTTAGAAAGAAGAAAAATTAAACTTACTGCAGAAACCGAAAGAATAAGAATAACTGGAAAAATAATCTTAAAAAAAATCGACTTAAGCCGAATCTTCATGTAGCCACCTCACAAAAGGGTATTTTATCTTATAAAAAATCTGGTGTCAAAAAATTATTGATATAAGTTTAAAGTTAAAATTGAATAAAAACACGAGACAAAAAGATGTAAGTTTTTTTAAGAAAAAAACTAGCCGGGATTGGAGGGCCGCCAAAGGCGTGTGGCTGGCTAACTTTGTTAGCCAGCCACATGGAGCGGTCAGCGGAAGGCCGCAAAGCCCGACGAGACTGCAAATGCGCTCCAAAAAAGAAAAAAAATTATGCTTTTACGTATTTGTAGCCAGCTTCGGTAACTGCTTTTTCCAGGTCGGCTTCTGAAACCTGTTTAGAAAGCTTTACGTAAACTTCGCACTTTTCGTGGTCGGCTTTTGCTTCTTCAACTCCGTCGAGTTTTTCGAGTGCCTCTTTTACGTGAGCTTCGCAGTGTGAACACATCATTCCTTCGACTTTTAATGTTTTTTCGATTTTTTCTGCCATTTTAGTTTCCTCCTGTGTGGCAATTTTATTTTCTTTGTTTTTAGTGCTGGTTGAATTTTCAGGCTTAAAGAAATTTAGCCTTAAAGCATTTGTTACGACGCAAAAACTTGAAAGACTCATTGCGCCGGCTCCAAGCATTGGATTCATTTCCAGGCCAAAAAGCTTAAAATATGCACCGGCTGCAACTGGAATCAGAATAACGTTATAAAAAAATGCCCAGAAAAGGTTTTCGTGTATATTTTTCAGCGTTTTTCTGCTCAGTTGAATTGCGTTTCTTACATCCATTAAAGAATTTTTCATTAAAACTACGTCCGCAGCATCAATTGCAACGTCAGTTCCGGCTCCAATCGCCATTCCTGTGTCGGCAATCGTTAAGGCTGGAGCATCGTTTATGCCGTCGCCTACCATGCACACTTTGCCGCGGGTTTTAAACTGTTTTACGGCGTCGGCTTTTCCGTCCGGGAGAACGCCTGCAATTACCTGGTCAACGCCTGCTAGTCTGGCAACTGCCCGGGCTGTTTTTTCATTGTCGCCGGTCAGCATTGCAACAAAAATGCCCATATTTTTTAGTTCGCTGATTGCTTTTTTGCTGTCTTCTTTTATGGGGTCTGCAACTGCAATTAAGCCGAGAAGTTCTTTCTCCTGGGCAAACCACAAAACGGTTTTACCTTCCTGGCTCAAATTGTTAAAAAGTGTTTTTGTGTTTTCTGGAATTTGGATTCCTGATTCCTGTATAAAATTAAGGTTTCCGCCAAGCACTTTTTTGCCTTTTACTGTTGCGCTGACGCCTTTACCTGGAATCAAAGAAAAATCTGAAGTTTCGGTTAATTCAATTTTTTGTTCTTTACTCTTTTTCATTATTGCCTTTGCAAGAGGATGTTCACTTTTTGACTCGACAGAGGCAGCTTTTTGTAAAAGTTCGCGCTCTGTAATTTTGTCGTTAGCGAGGAAAGAAGAAAGAATAATGTCTGTAACTGCAGGTTCGCCTTTTGTGATTGTGCCTGTTTTATCGAGGACAACAACTTTAACTTTTCCAGCCTGCTCTAAGGCTGCGGAAGTTTTAAAGAGAATTCCGTTTTTTGCACCGACTCCGTTTCCGACCATTATTGCTACTGGAGTTGCAAGCCCCAAAGCACAGGGGCAGCTTACAACGAGAACACAGATTGCCCGGCTTAAACTAAAGCTAAAATCCGCGCCCGTAAGCGTCCAGACTACAAAAGTAATAAGTGCAAGCAAAATTACTGCCGGAACAAAAATACCCGAAACCTTGTCTGCAATTTTTGCTACCGGGGCTTTTGTAGAAGCAGCATCGCTTACCATTTGAATAATCTGCGACAGAGTTGTGTCTTCGCCGGTTCTTGTGGCACGGCACTTTATAAAGCCAAAAGTATTTAACGTGGCTGCAGAAACTTCGTCTCCACTTTGTTTGTCTACAGGAATTGACTCTCCGGTTAAAGCTGACTCGTTAACAGAAGTGTTTCCTTCAATAATAATTCCATCTACGGGGATTGTTTCGCCAGGGCGGACAACAAAAATGTCTTCAGGGTTTACTTCTTCAACACTTACCTTCTGTTCAACTCCGTTACGAACGACAACGGCTGTCTTTGGAGCAAGTTTTAAGAGGCTTTTTAAGGCATCTGTTGTTTTTCCTTTAGAAATGGATTCCAGCAGTTTGCCTACTGTAATGAGTGTTACAATCATGGCGGCACTTTCAAAATAAAAGTTATTCATCATTTTTATAACGCGTTCATTGTCGAGGGCGACAACTGCATCAGTCATTATAAAAAGGGCAAAAACGCTGTACACAAACGACACTCCAGAACCAAGGGCAACGAGGGTGTCCATATTTGGGGCGAGATGCAAAAGGCTTTTAAAGCCTGAAACAAAAAACTTTTTATTTATCAGCATTACGATAAACGCAAGAATCATTTGCACAAGGCCCATTGCAACATGATTTCCGCCGTTATGCATAAACCAGGAAGGCAAAGGCCAGTTCCACATCATGTGGCCCATAGTCATATACATAAGGACAAGCAAAAACAAAACTGACCAGACAAGTCTTTTTTTTAGGGCAGGCGTTTCTTTGTCAAGCAAAAGCTCTTCTTTTTCTAAGATTGAATTTTTATTCTGAGTCTTTTGTGCATTTTGTTTTGAGCCAAGTTTTACAGCCTTGTAGCCTGCATTTTCTACAGCCTTTACAACTTCGGCCTCGTCTGCACTTCCTTCTACCGCGCAGGAATTTGTTAAAAGGCTTACGGTGCAGGCCTTTACTCCAGGAACTTTTAAGACGGCTTTTTCGACGCGGGCAACACAGGCTGCGCACGACATTCCGCTGACAGCATATTTTTCCATTTTATTGACTCCAGATTTGTTTATTTTTTTTACTTCATCATCTTGTGAAGTACACACAAAAGTTCATCAATTACTTCTTCGTGTCCTTCTTTTATGTCTTTTACAACGCATGAATGCATGTGTTCCGCGAGTAATTCTTTATTAAACGAATTTAAGGCGGCGTTAATTGCAGAAACCTGCAACAGAATATCCGGACAATAAGCGTTGTTTTCGAGCATGTTTCTTACTCCGCGGATCTGCCCTTCTATGCGGCTTAAGCGGTTAACCAGTTTTTTGTATTCTTCCGGGCTTCTCTCTTTTTTTTTCTCTGAACAGCACGCGCAGTTTTTTTCTTGACTCATAAAAACCTCACTTTCTTAACGCTACCCCCTAGGGGTATTAACAAGAAAGAATATATACCCCGGCAGAGTATATGTCAATTATTTTGGCTCACTCTAGCGTTTTTTTCTCGCGTCCCTTGTCTGTCCACACAGCGCCGCTTCTGCACTTGCTCGCCCACCTGTCTGTCCACACACCGCCACTTCTGTCCACACACCGCCACTTCTGTCCACACACCGCCACTTCTGTCCACACAACGCCACTTCTGCACTTGCTCGCCCACCTGTCTGTCAACACATCGCAGCTTCTGCCAATACACCGTCGCTTCTGCCTCGTCCCAACGCCCCACCCCTTAACTTGTAACTCGCTCAAAAACTCTTTACACTGTTATGAAATTTTTAGAAAGCCGGTTTTTGCCACTTATAAAGCTGACAAACGCTGAAGAAAACTTTCGATAAATTAAATCATTTTTTTAAGCCACAGATTACAAAGGCTTTTTTTTTGGAGACAAAATGAACAAAATCGAAAACAGCACTATCAACAGTGCACTCTTTACCGACTTTTACGAGCTGACAATGGCGCAGGGCTACTGGAAAAACGACATGAACCAGGACGTTGTCTTTGACATGTTTTTCAGAAGACAGCCATTTAACGGCGGTTTTTCTGTATTTGCAGGCCTGGACACACTCTTAGACGCAATTACAGACTTTTCATTCAGCGAATCAGACATTGATTTTTTAAGCCGACAGGGAATTTTTGAACAGGGATTTTTAGATTACTTAAAAACATTCCGCTTTAACGGCGACATGTACGCATTTAAGGAAGGTTCAATTATTTTTCCGCAGGAACCAATCGTAAGAATCCACGCAAAACTGATCGAAGCACAGATTGTCGAAGCCTTGATTTTAAATCACATAAACTTTCAGAGTTTAATTGCAACTAAAACCGCAAGAGTCTGGCTTGCAAGCAAAAAAGGCTCAATCATGGAATTTGGCTTAAGACGCGCACAAGGCCCAGACGGAGGAATGAGCGCAACCCGCGCAAGTTTTATCGGTGGAGCTTCGGGAACTTCAAACACCTTAGCCGGCAAGCTCTATGACATTCCGGTAATGGGAACAATGGCCCACGCCTGGATTATGGCTTTTCCGTCAGAACTCGAAGCATTCGAAGCCTACGCAAAACTTTACCCGACAAAAGCAGTATTTTTAATCGACACCTACGACACCCTGCGTTCTGGAATTAAAAACGCAATCAAGGCAGGGGCAAAACTTGTTGAACAGGGCTACAACTTTGGCGTAAGACTCGACTCAGGCGACATTTCCTACCTTACAAAAGAAGTCCGCAAAGAACTCAACCGCGCAGGCTTTCCACAGGCAACAATCACGGTTTCTAACGAATTAACAGAAGAAATAATCGAAACACTCGTTCAGCAAAATACACCGATAAACAGCTGGGGCGTCGGAACTCATCTTGTAACCGGCGGAAGTGAATCAAGCTTTACCGGCGTTTACAAATTGGCAGCCCGCTACGACAAACAGACAGGCAAAAACATTCCGGCAATGAAATTTTCAGACAATCCGGAAAAAAACACAAACCCTGGAATTAAAAATGTTTACCGCCTCTACGACGAAGAAAACAATGCACGCGCCGACATAATTGCAACGGCAGACGAAGTTATAAAGGCAGGCGAAGAATACAGATATTTCCACCCTATGATTGACTACCGCCAGTTTACTTTTAAGGCAGCCAGGGTTGAACCGCTTTTGCACAAGGTTGTCGAAAAAGGACATCGTGTTGAACAAAAACTTCCGGCAGGTCAGGTTATCCGCATGGCCCACGAAGTTGAACAGCAGCAGCTCGAAACATTTGACGCTTCGTATAAACGCATATTAAATCCGCACATTTACAAAGTAAGTTTGACAGAATCAATGAAAAACTTAAAAATGCAGTTTATCGAAAAACGTATTAAATAAATTTTAAATTATTTGGGCGTGCCGGCTATGCCGTCGCGCTTTGCGCAATTCCGGCGTCAGGCGCCTGCATGGTGCCGGCCACAGCCGGCACCACCGCTTCGCGGTTGCTCCAATCGCTCACGCTCTTCTAAAATAAAAATCAATAGACAATCATTTTGTATCGCCCCTTCGACGAACGCAAAATTCTCACCTTTGAAGCAAAATCTTTTTCTATCTGTGTCCTTAACCGCGAAATATACGAATAAACAGAAGCCCTGTGCCCAAAAAACGCCCTTCTCTTTCCAAAAAGAATTTTTTCAATTTCTTTTATTGGCAGTTCGCGGTTGCGGTTTTTGTACATGTATTCAAAAAGCCTGAAAATTACCGGACTTAAATTATTTCTAAACCTGAACTGAATAAGGTCTAATTCCCGGCCCACAACCGAAGCTTTTAATTTTTCAAATCCTACAGGAACAGGTGGCTGTAAAAGAGAAATATGCTGTCGTATCGAAGGATCACAAATTACAGAGTTTAAGTGCTCTAAAACAGGCGAAAAATCTTTGGGAAACTTAAAATGGTAATAAAGTTCGTTTTGACCAATCCAATGCAAGACACGGTCTGTATCGTTTGTTACAGGATCGTTGTAGTAAATAATCGGTATTTTTTTGCCCATTTCGGCAAGAGAGTCAAAAAGACTAAAATTGCAGGTTCCTACCAAGGAAAAATCACTTACAATCATGTCGATAGAACAATCAAACTTTTGCAGTTCCAGATAAAGCGCGCCCCAGTCATCCTGCAGGTAACACTGACATCCAAACGATTCCATCCGCGACATAATCAGCCGGCAGACGCTTTCTTCTCGCGTCAAAAAACAAAGATGCATAATAGCCTCCGTTTCTGAGAAAATCGTCTTACCAACCAAAAATATTGTCGGCCGTAAAAGAAAAAACTTAACTGTAAAAAGGATTTTATAAGAAAGACAAAAAAAAAAGACTTAGAACAAAGTCTAAGCCTTTTTCGGGTATGGCGGATTCGAACCGCCGACCCCTAACTCCCGAAGCTAGTGCGCTACCAGCTGCGCTAATACCCGTTTGTTGGTTAATAAAAAAGCCTTCCTTACGGAAGGCTTTACGCGAGCAGCGGGGCTCGAACCCGCGATCTCCGGCGTGACAGGCCAGCGCGATAACCAACTTCGCTATGCCCGCGTGATGTAATTATATTAACAAAAGCTAAAAAAAGTGTCAACAGATTATTTTAAAAATTTTCAAAAAAAATTAATTTTTTTTTCGCGCAGAAAAACTTAAATTATTTCGGTTTTAGCCTAGCCGGGGGTGGAACGGCGCCGAAGGCGTTGTGCTGACTAAAAAAAAACGCCTGTCTGGTTGCTGGCAGCACCACAAAATGGCACAAAAAAGAGAGTTTTCTGTCTGACAGGCTGCCAGCACAATGCAGCGAAAAGCGGAACCGTGGAACACCTGTTGCGCTGAACAAAATGCGCTCCTCAAAAAAAAGAAAAACCCCTCAATTTTTGTTTAATTGACAGTAATATAGTCGCAATGATAAAATATTCTACTCATTATATTATAGAAAATTAGTGAGCAAAAACGGGGCTTTTCCCCAAAAAGTTAAAAAGGATATTTTTATTATGAAAAAAACAATGCTCTTTGTTGGTTCGGTAATCATCTTGATTTTATCTGCCATCACGTTCATTTTTATTCCGGCTATGGCTCAGGGCGCTGGACAGGACGGTCTGGTTTTCGGTAAATACGGAAATAAAAAAATTGTTTACAAGCCTGGCACAGAATTTGCAAATGCTGTAACAAACTACACAGAAATGTATAGAAGACAGGGCGTAGAACTTAAAGATTCTGATTATTACTATGTTTACAATTATGCATTTGTTTCGGCTGTTCAGGCTGTAGCGTATGCAGACAACGTTAAAAAGTCAGGCTGGGTACCTTCTCAACAGTCTGTTGCTCGCCAGATGTATCCTTATTTTGCTGACGAAAACGGCAACTATTCTTCTGCAATTTTTAATTCTTACGGAACAGAAGACAAAAACAACTTAAAAAAAGACCTTACAAACGGTTTAATCTGGAACCGCTGCAGCGAAGACTACCTTGGAACTCAGTCAACTTACGCTGGCCACAGACTCTACGGCATTAAAACTTCTAATGCAGAAAAAGAGTTTTTTGACGGCATGATTTCTCAAAAACGTGCATTTGATTTAGCAGTTTTTAAAAAATCAAACTATCCGGATGCCCAGGTACAGGCATTTGGTGAACAGAATGTTGCAAAATTTGTTAAATACAACTTTTCTGTAATTACTGTAAAAGATCTTTCAAAGGCAAAATCAATTCTTAACCAGATTAACAAAGAAGAAGTTACTTTTGCTGATGCTGTTACTCAGTATTCGGACAAGGCTTATTCTGGCACAGACGGAAAACTTTCTTCTAACTACGGTTATCAGATTCAGGATATTCTTAAAAACGCAGACGATGCAGACAAACTTTTTGCACTTGAATTAAATAAAACAAGCGATGTAATCGAAACTTCTGCCGGATATTCAATTTTCCATAACGACCTTGTAAAAACTGAACCAGACTTTACAGACAAAACTGTTCTTTCTGTCGTAAGAACTTACATAAATCAGAACGAATCAACAGTTGTAGAAACTTACTTTATCGAAGAAGCTAAAAAACTTATTGAAAACTCTGCTTCAAAAGGTTTTGAAGTTACTGCAAAAGCAAGCGATGCTGATTTTGTAAAAGTTCCAGCTTTTGCGCTCAACTACGCAAACACATCTTTGATTGGAACAGTTCCTGCAGAATTGTCTAGTATCAGTGGCGCTTCTTCAAACGAAAATTTCTTGCAGTCAGCTTTTGCACTCAAAGCTGACGGAGTTTCTGAACCACTCGTTGTTGGAGATTCTATCATCGTAGTAAAAGCAGCAGGAAATCAAAAAGACAATCTTACAGCTGAACAAAAAGAAAAGATTGATTCTGATGTTGACAGCTTAAATGCAAGTGCATTGCAGTCAACTTTGCTTTCTGGCAAAAAAGTAAAGAACAACGTTGCTGAAGTTTTCTTTACTAAAATAATGAAAAACAAATAAAATTGACTGAATTAATTTTGGGCTCTCAAGGAGCCGAAGAGCCCTGTCTGGTAAAAGCCGGTCAGGGCTTTTCTGTTTTTTACAGACAAAGATTTCTCTATTCAAAATATTCTCCGCAAAAGGCAATTTTACAGACTGTAGAAAATTTAAATATTTTAAGCGAAACTCTCTGCCTTGCTTTTTCGCCCTGTCTTTGCTACGGCTTAATTGAACTTTGCAAAAAACTTGATAAGGATTCAATGATTGTCTGTATCGAAGCAGACAAAAAGTTGTACGAACTAGCAGAAAGCAAAATTAAAGAATTAAAAGATGAATTTCCGGAATTTCAAAAAAAAATACTTTTAACTACGCCCCAGAACATCGAAAACTTAATAAAAAAACTGCCTGTTTTCAGGCGAACTCTTGCCCTTGAAATGAGTGGCGGAACTTTCTTTTATCGAAGTTTTTACTCAAACATTGCAGAATATGCACAAAACTTTATTGCTTCGTTCTGGAAAAACCGGGTAACACTCGTAAAATTTGGAAGGCTTTTTAGCAGAAACTTTTTTAAAAATTTAAAACAGATTCCCTCAGCAAAAAACATTCCACTCTCCTGCCCGCTTTTTTTCAGGCCAATCATAGTTTTTGGGGCGGGCGAAAGCATTCAGTTCTTTTTAGAAAAAACTCCTGAACAAACCTTAAAAAAATGCACAATCTTTGCTGTTGATGCGGCACTCAGCGTTCTATTAAAAAACAATATTGAAGTTGATTTTGTAATTGCCGTTGAATCCCAACTTGCAATAGAAAAAGCCTACATTGGAACAAAATCTGCAAAATTTGCGATTATTGGAGATTTAGCTTCCAGGCCGGCTGTTTTAAGACACTCAAAAGGAAAAAATCTCTTTTTTTATTCTGAATATGCTTCTGCCACCTTTATAAAAAACGCAAACAGTCAAAACATTTTGCCGCAAAAACTCGATCCTCTTGGCTCTGTAGGCCTTACAGCCGTAGAACTTGCCTTAAAAATGCGTGCTACAGAAAATGTTCCGGTTATTATAAGCGGACTTGATTTTTCTTATTCCAAGGAATTGACCCACGCAAGAGGAACGCCGGCACACACTAACCGTCTGCTTTTTAATAATCGCCTTAAAAGTGTAGAAAATTACTCGGCCGCCTTAAAAAGCGATGCAAAAAAAATTACTTCCAATGGCAAAACTCTTATAACCGACACGCCTCTTTCAAACTATGCGATTCTTTTTAGAGATTATTTTTCTAATGTAAAAAACCTGTTTGATGCACGCGATTTTGGCTTTGACTTAGCTCTTTCTTTTATTTCGGCAGAACAGTTGAGTTTTTTCTGTACAGGATTACAGGAAAAGACAAAAGATGAATACAATTCTTTATTTGAAGTAAACAAAAATGAATTCAATTTAAAAAGGGCAAAAACGCAGGAATACATTACAAAAGAAAAAAACGCACTCAAGCGGATAAAAGAACTTTTATCAAAAGGAGAAAAAGCTCTTCCACCGCCACAGCCAGATCTCGCAACAGAATTAAAAACTCTTTTAAGTCCAAGAGAATACTTATATTTGCACTTTCCTGACGGATACAAGTGCAACACTCAAGATTTAAGTTTTTTAAAGAGAGTTCGCAACGAGCTTGATTTTTTTCTAAAAGACCTTGAATAAAAAAAACGCCTGAACTAATCTTCTTTTTCTTTTAATACAGCAAGGAATGCGCTCTGTGGCAATTCAACATTGCCGACCATCTTCATGCGCTTTTTACCTTCCTTTTGTTTTTCAAGAAGTTTACGTTTACGGGTAATGTCGCCACCATAACATTTTGCAAGAACGTCTTTTCGCACAGGATTTACAGTTTCTCTGGCAATTATCTGACTTCCGATTGCACCCTGGATTGCAATTTTAAACTGCTGGCGGGAAATTTCGTCTTTTAAGCGTTCGCACACTTTTTTAGCACGTGCAACCGCACCTGGCCGGTAAGCAAGGAAAGACAAGGCATCAACCGGTTTTGAGTTAATCAGGATATCAACCTTTACGAGATCTGTAGCACGATTGTCTATTACTTCGTAATCAAAACTTGCATAACCACGACTGTAACTTTTTAAGCGATCGTAAAAATCAAAAAGAACTTCTGAAAGTGGCATTTCGTAAGTTAATTCAACGCGCTTTTCATCGAGATAAGTCATATTCTTTTGAATTCCACGCTTTTCTGTGCACAAATTCATTATTGAACCAATATATTCACTCGGCGTAATAATCGAAGCACTAATATATGGCTCTCGAGCTTCTTTAATTTTTGTTTCCGGGAACTCTGTCGGGTTATCAACAATCATTTCAGTTCCGTTTGTAAGCGTACAATGGTATTCAACCGACGGCGAAGTAAAAATAACTGCCTGATCGTAGTCTCTCTCAAGCCGCTCCTGGATAATTTCCAGATGCAAAAGTCCTAAAAATCCGCATCTAAAACCGTTTCCAAGCGCAATTGAATTGTCTTTATCATAAGTTAAACTTGCGTCATTGAGCTTGAGTTTTTCCATGCTGTCTTTTAATTCTTCATAATCATTTGAATCCATCGGATAGATTGAAGAAAAAACAACAGGTTTTACTTCTTTAAATCCCGGCAAAGGACTGTCTGCAGGATCTTCTGACAAAGTTACAGTATCGCCTACACGAACGTCGCTTACAGTTTTACAACCAGCAACAATATAGCCAACGTCGCCGGCTTCCAGATACTGGGTTTCTTCATAGTTTATTTTAAAAATTCCAATCTGTTCAACTTTGTAATCTGCTCCATTTGACATAAAGCGGATCGCATCGCCTTTTTTTATTCTGCCTTCTTTTACGCGAATATGAATTACAACTCCACGATATTCATCATAATGGCAGTCAAAAATCAGAGCCTGGGCCTTTCCTTCCGGATTTCCTGCAGGAGGAGGAAATTTAGAAACAATGGCTTCCATTAAGTCGTCTACGCCTTCTCCGGTTTTTGCACTGACTAAAACTGCATCTTCCGGATCTAAGCCGAGATCGTGTTCAATCTGTTTTTTTACAGACGGAATATCAGCCGACGGTAAGTCGATTTTATTTACGACAGGAACAATTGTAAGGTCGTGCTCCATTGCAAGGTAAAGGTTTGACATTGTCTGACTTTCTACCCCCTGGCTTGCATCAACCAAAATCAAGGCGCCTTCGCACGAAGCAATTGCCCTGGAAACTTCATAAGAAAAGTCTACGTGACCTGGAGTGTCAACAAAATTGAGTTCGTAATCGTGTCCGTCTTTTGAATGATAAGGAATTGTAACGGCCTGACTTTTTATGGTAATTCCGCGCTCGCGTTCAATATCCATATTATCAAGAATCTGGTTTGTCATTTGCCGTTCATCAATAATCTTTGATTTTTGAATAAGGCGGTCTGAAAGTGTTGATTTTCCGTGATCAATATGCGCAACAATACAAAAATTGCGCTTATACTTCATTTCTGTCATAGATTGCCAATTTTATTAGAAATAATTCGGACTGTCCAGCGGAGCGGCAATTCCTACACTTATGTCTAAATATCCTTTTTTTCTGTTTTTTGCAAAAACTTCTGCATATAAAGTTGTGTTGTCTTTGTCAAAATTAATGTTTTTTATTTCAACCGGGTCGCTTTCCGAAAAACCAGATTCGTCGGCGATTGAACCTTTTACAACAGATTGAATTGTATATTTTCTTCTGCCTTCAGAAAGCGGAGTAAGTTTCATTCCAAAAATCGCCGTAAAACAGTTTGAAATTACGTCATTTTTATAAAACGTAAATCCAGGATTTAAAGGGCGGGAAGAAACATAAACCTTAACATTCTGTTCAGTTTCTTCTCCACGTATAAAATTTACATTTATTATGTAACCGGCTGTAATTCCAAGCATTTTTTTCTGCAAATCTTCAAGAGTTTTTACAGGCGTTCCTTCAATTGAAGTAATAAGGTCGCCTGCCTGTAAGCCTGCACGGTGAGCATTTCCGCCTGGCATAACGTAATTCAATTCAACTCCAAGATCTTTTCCGCCAATTCTTCTTGTGCGTCCGTTTACTTCCAGCCAGCTGTGGTCGTATTTTCCGCCAGCAACTAAAACTGGAAGTTCAGACTGCAGATATTCAACAGGAATTGCAAAATTCAATCCGGAATATTGAAGCATTCCGGCAAAAACAATTGCCTGAACATTTCCGTTTTCGTCAACACAAGGTCCTCCGCTGTTTCCTGAATTTACAGCTGCGTCAATCTGCATTACAGGACCAGCACTAAACAAAGAACGGTCGCTTGCACTGACAATTCCGCTTGTAAGAGTGCGCTCAAGACCAATTGGAGAGCCAATACAGTAGATTTTATCACCAACATCGAGCATTCCGCTTGAACCAAGATTAAAAACATAAGGAGTGTCAATTTCTGCCTTTAACACGGCAAGGTCAACACTGCTGTCCCAGCCGATTACTTTTGCAGGAATCCGAGTTTCAGAATCTTCGGCAAGTTTTACATAAAGGCGGGCATAGCCTTCATACTTTGGATTAACCAGATCTGCAATTACATGATGATTTGTAACAATATAGCCGTCTTTCGAAATAAAAAATCCAGAACCGATTACACGGTCTGCATAGCCCATTCCGTTTTCGACTTTTATTCCTCGGTCAACCCAGACTGTAACAGTTCCTTTTATAAGTTCAGAAACCTTTGTAGCCTTGTTTTCTTTTGCACCAAAACCTTCGATTTTTTCAAGACAAAGGCGGGTTAATTCATCTGTGTTTTTTTCGAGTTTTGAAACATCTGCAAAGCCAAGATATTCAAGCGCATAGCAGAATCTTCTTGCGTCTAACCAGTTTTTTTCTTCGAGTGCTTTTTTATAGGATTCAACAATCTTTTGGGCGCATTTTTCAATAGTTTTTTCATCTTTTAAAAGGTAAGCGCGCCAGTAAGCCTGAACAACGTCCTTTTCTGCAATTTCTTCAATTCTCTTTATTTCTTCGCGACGGACATCTTCCACAGTGTAATCAGGAAGTTCATAACTTTCCGTAACCTTAGTTGAATTACAACCGGCAAAAAACAGACTTACACTAGTAAAAGTAAAAAACAATACTTTTTTTAAATTGAATTTAGTTTTCATTATATTCGCTTCCAAGTTTTTCAATTAAAATTTCTTCTTCCGGCAAAATCTGACCAAAAACAAACTGCCCGACTCTAACTGCAAGCATTCGCTTTAATTGATTTTGTACTACTGTACAAACACTCATAAGCGAACTTTGGTTAACAGTTTTTAGAATTTTTTCTGCATCGCTGTCTGTTCCTTCGCTGCCAATCCAATAAAGATTATAATTTTTTGCCTTAATTACATTTTCTGTCTTTTTATTCTTAGAAACACTGTAAGGTTTGCCATTTTTAGAAACCACCGACACAAGTTCTTTTGTAAAAGGATCATAGAATTGCGCTTCTTCCGTTAAAGTCTTGTCTGCCCCCAGCGGCAACTTTATATAACGAGTGTCCCACATTCCGTCTGCGTCAAAATCCCAGGAAGCAATTTTTCCTTCTCCGGCTGTGTATTCTTCGGTATAGTCTGGAATCGTGTCGCCGTTCATGTCGATTTGAACCATTTTTACATAAATTCCAGGATTTTCTAAAAATTCACCAAACAGATTCTGCATTATCTGAAGTTCGTCTTCTTTTGAATTAAATTTCTGCTCTTTGTCGTAGCCGTAAGTTTCTGTAGTTTCAAAAAGACCGTCGCCATCCATGTCTACAGTTCTAAATTCCGGCAAACCGTCATAAAACTGAGTCTGGGCATACATTTTTCCATTTTGAAAGTATCTTGCAAGCTGATTTTTTCCATTAAAAAGACTTACAGTTATATTTGCATTTTTTCGCTCGTTAGAAGGAATTTCATAACTGGAAGAAGATTTTAAAAGTTCTTCTGCCAGAACAGGATCTTGTTTTTCTTTTACAACAGGAATAAAAAAATCAAAGCCCAAATTATTTTTTATTGTTTCGTCAGGAATAATCAAAAAAGGCGTCCAGGAAAATTCGTCCGGAAGAAGGTTGAATATTATTTTATAGCCGTCTGCCATTTTTTCGTCTTTATAAACAGTTTTTTGAACAAAAGGCCAGTTTCCGTATTCAAGTTCTATATTATTGTCTGTCAGATAAAGTTTTTGAGGAACTCCAAAGTCACAATCTGAACTCCAGTCTTCAAGTTCGTCCTGATTTTCGTCATATACAATTTTTTGAGGTCTGCCACGAGAATATTCAACTTTTAAATTATAAATTAAGTCTCCGTCGGTATCCTTTAAAATTGTTCCATCATATTGATTTAAATATTCTGCAAAATTACTTTTATTTTCTTCCGTTTTTAAAAGTGAAGAAAATTTTAAAAGAAGGTCAAAGTCTATCGAATCATTACAAAATGAATAAAAATAATCGAGAGCTTTTTCTTCTGTTAAAAGATTAACCGAATCTTCCAGCGCCACAATTGCATACAAAGGAGAGCGAAGCCCTCGTGCATCAAAAGACTTTAACATTCTAAGCCTTTTTTGCCCTGTCGCAAAAATTGCCGCCAAAATTTCTAAATCGGTTCCAGGAGTTTTATACAACGAAAGTGAATTTATAAAAACGTCTGCAAGTTTTGCATTTTCTTCGTTACGGCCACCATTTGCGTATTCAAACTTAAAAAAAAGTTCTGCAAAGCGAATGTCTTCAGGATAAATGCGTCTTGCAGCTTCTATTCTTTCCCGAGCCTGAGTAAAGTCTTTTAGAATGTAATACGATTTTGAGCGAATATACTCTGCATCAGCTGAATAAATAAAAGGGTCGCTATCAAGAATTTCAAGAGCTTTTTGCACCTGCCTGCCTGAACTTAAAAGGTCGGCATAAAAAACACGGGCACTGTCCTTGTTATAATCCACCCAATTTTCCAGGTCGAGGGATTTTTCTACAAGAGGAATTATTTTATAAAGAGGTTCATTAAGTGAACTTTTAGAAAGTGAAGAAATGTACCAGAGGTCAGAAATTGAATCATCATAGGCAAGTCCAAGCTGTGCATTTGCGTCCGCAGATGACCAATTTTTTGAAGCAAGATATTGTTCAGAAACTTTCAGATACCGCACAGCAGTTTTTCTATTTGCACTCGATACAGAAGGATTCTGCGGAAAAATAAGACAAAGTTCAAAAACAGTGTAAAAAAGAATACAGAAAAACAACTTTTTCCAAGGTTTGACCATTGCTCTATTTTACAGTTTTTTAAAGCAAAAAAAAAGACCCTTCAAAACTGAAAGGTCTTTTATAAAAACTTAAGCCTAGCGTGCTGGAGCAACAGTAATTACTTCAGCCTCTGCTGGTGTAAGAACTGTAACTTTGTCGCCAAGGTTAATATCTTTTACACAGAATACATCACCAATGTTGATTTTTGAAACATCGATTACGATGCGTATTGGAAGATCTTTTGGAAGAGCCTTAACCTTGATTTCTGGGATGTGCTTAACCATGAATCCGCCCTTAAGTACACCGGCAGCAGTTCCTTTGTACTGCAATTTGTACTGGCGAACAACTGGCTTTTTGTTTGTTACTGCAAAGAAGTCAGCATGAAGAACTGCATCTGTAATAATGTCATATTCTGTATCGCGAATAAAAGCGTCGTAATCTTTTCCGTCAAGTTTAAGTGTAACAAGTGTTGTTGCAGTAATGCTGCGCCATGCTTTGTTAAACTGAACTGCGTCTACAGTGATAGATGTAGCTTTTCCTTCTTCATCATAAACAACAGCTGGGATCTTTCCTGCGGCACGAAGAGCTTTTGCAGCTTTTTTTCCTGTTTCGTTGCGAACTGTTGCTTCTACTACTAACTGTTCCATTTTATAGAACTCCTTAATTTTGAGCGGTCTTCAAAAATAAAATTTTGCCAGCCTCTCTTAATTTTTACGGCAGTAAACTGCCAAAACTGGGACGACAGGATTCGAACCTGTGGAATACCGGCACCAAAAGCCGGGGGCTTACCGCTTGCCGACGTCCCAAAATAAACCGTTTAATAAATCTTAGTCCTCTGCATCTGCAGCACCTTCAACAACGTGCCCGGCATTGTATTCTTCTAAGATTTTATTCTGCAAAGCCAACCGGAACTCTGGACTAATAGGATGAGCAACATCCTTGTATTCTCCATTTGCTGTTCTGCGACTAGGCATAGCGATGAACAATCCTGTTTTGCCTTCAATGATTTTTACATTGTGCACAACAAAAACGCCATCAAATGTTACTGTAACATAAGCCTTAAGCTTACCTTCGGCTGTTACTTTTCGGATACGCAGTTCTGATACTTCCATATAAGTACTCCCCCGTTGCAAAATTTTTAGCCAAATTTCTACGCAAGAACACAGAAATTCCAACTTTTTTTTAACAATGAATATGCTTTTTCGGCATTCTGTTTTGAATCATAAACACCGAAAACCGTTGCTCCAGAGCCAGACATATCCGCCCAAAGAGCACCACTGTTTTTTACATTCCTTAAGGCTAAGCCTATTTCAGGATATTTTTGCAATAAGACAGATGTAAAACTATTTGCAAAACTCCAGTTTTTTACAGGAGAATTATAAATATTTTCTAAATCTGCCAGGTTTGGACAAACAGTAAAACTGTTTTCCTTATAGGATTTATCCAGAAGTTCATAAGCCTCTTTTGTAGAACTGTGAACATCCGGAAAAATTAGTAAAAAGAATAAATCTTTTCGTGGCTGAATTGGTTTTACAACTTCGCCACGACCAGTAACTATAGCGCAACCGCTTTTATTCTGATTCTCTCCGCTATGCAGAAAGAAAAAAACATCACTTCCAACCTGACCGGCAACATTGTCTGCAAGTTCTGTAGTTAAAGGAATTTGATTCAACTGAACCAAAGCCTTTAAGAATGAAGCTGCATCCGAAGAGCCGCCACCAAGTCCACCACCACTAGGAATATGCTTTTCGAGAATTATTTTTACTCCAGAAACACAACCTGTAAGGGCACAAAATGACTTATATGTCTTTGTCAAAGTATTTTCTGCAGGTAATTCGCCAAAACCGGGAGCTTCTACGATACATTTATTTTCCTGCTCTAAAAGCGAAATTGTAAGTTTATCGTATAATCTGACAGTCTGAAAAATACTTTCGATATTATGAAAACCGTCACTGCGTTTTGGTAAAACCTTTAATCCAAGATTTACTTTTGCAGGGGCCAGAATCTGAATATCTGACATATCCTTTATTATACTAAAAAATTAAAAGTACGCAAGATAGAATTTTTCGACTGTATTAAAAATTCACAGATTATTTTCTAAACGTTATAAACGATTCATAAAAAAATATGTAATTTTTTTTACAAATTCTTGACGGAATGGGTACTAAAAATTTATTATAGTGGCACGCGTTAGCGGGGGAAGGCAAAATGTTCACAAGTGAATCTTTCAATGACTCGTTCACTGGTTCTGGCTTTTCGTACGCCGATGAATATTATGACGATACAACTGATACAGAAGATTTATCAGTTAGTGATGATGGTTCATTGGACGATTTCGAAGACGATGACATGTATGATGAGTCTTTTGATGATGATCTGGAGGAAGGCGACGCTTCGAGCGACGATTCCACTTTGGGCAATGGCTTTAACGACGATTTTGACGAAATGTAATCAAAATCAAATTAGAGTTATTTAAAACAAAAACGGGAAGCAGGAAAATATGGCACACACACATATTCTCCGGCCTCCCATTTTTTTTGCTCAATTCAGTTTTATAGTCTGCCTAAAAACCTTATGCGTTCTGTGATTCGCCGTTTTTTATAAAATTGCCGGCATGCCATAGTTTTTCCAGTTCATAGAAATTTCTTGCATCTTTTGACATAAGATGAACTAAAACTGAGCCAATGTCGATTACGTTCCAGTCGTCGCCGCCTGCAGTTTTTGTGTGCGTAAGATGAATCTGCATGTCGTTTGCCTTTACATAATCTTTAATCTGCTTTGCAAGTCCCTGCCAATGTGCTGCACTGTGGATTGTTGCAATAACAAAATAATCAGCACAACTTGTAAGTTTTGTAACTTCAATCACTGTAACATCTTCAGCCTTTCCGTCTTCAACCAACTGAGCAATTTCCAAAGCCTGTTCTTTTGCTGTTTTTTCTGCCATTTTATCCTGCCTCCATTATTTCTTACTATTTTTTTACGTAGCGCCCGTCAAAATCTTTTCCGAGTATTATCGTAAAGTCAACGCTGGCACCAGTTTCGTAAGGATTTTCGTAATTGTCTGCACTCTCCGGTTTTATTTCTTCGTCAATAATATTTGTACAATGAATAAAATTTCCAAGACTTTTTGCAATTTCTTCATTGCCAATATGATTTATAATCTGTGTTTTTTCTATATCGCTTTTTTCGGCATTGACTGTACTTAAAACGTCATATCCAGCACTTTTTAAAAGCGCTGCCGTATTTCGAGCAAGTCCCTGAACAGTCGTGCCATTTTGAATTTCAAGAACATAAATACGGTTAACAGACATATCTTCAAGATCAACAAGAGCATTTGCAGCCTGTTTTACGACATCTTTTATAAGCTGTCCGTCATAAAACGGGAACAAAAGTTCCTTACCGTCAACCATTCGCCTTGCACCTGTTATCGTCTGTGGAATAAGCCTTTCAGAATCAACATTTGAAATTTCGGTCAAAAGCTTCATCAAATCTTTTTCTTTTAGATTTGAATTTATCTTTTTTGAATACATTGAAAAACTTTTTGCATTCGCCAGATATTCAGAATTTTTCCTTAGCGCTGATAAAAAAGCAACCATTACGTTCTGTCTTCTGTCGATTACTTCGTTTTCGCTTTCGTCACTTTTTGTATAAGTCAAATACGTTGTAATCTTGCTTCCGTCGAGAGTAACAGCACCACTTGGCAAAAGATAACGTTCTCCCTGTTCATTTTTTACATCAACTGGAGAAGGAACAAAAACCTTTAAACCGCCGAGCATGTCGGTTAATTCGCCAAAATTGTTCATATCCATTTCTAAATAAAATGGAATTGTCTGACCGATAAGTTTTTCAATTTCCGCCTTAAAAACGTCGATTCCTTTTTCCGTATAGATTGCATCAATCCTGTCTACACGTCCAAGGCTCTGAAAAATTGCCCCGGTATTTCCAAGAATATTTATCAGAGCGCCACGCTTTGAAACCGGATAATAGATAAAAACATCAGAAAAAAGAACCTGTTTTTTATCTTCGAGGACAACGAGCGTTTTTATTACGCTGTCATTTTTTAAACTTTCGTCAACCGTATCCACTCTTAAAGACAGAGCAATAAAAGATACTACAGCAACAACGATAATAAAAATCAATGCAAGAAAAAGAACACTTTTATTTGCAGAATTTCTTCTGGATCTTCTCATTAATTTTCTCCAGATTTTGCTTTTAATTCCTGAGCAAGGTCATAAGACGGTTTTGCAACTTTTTTTCCGCGTTTTTCAAGATAATCAATATTTTCCTGTAAAACGGCAAGCGTAATTCCGTCGAGTGTTTTTGCAAAAAGATTCTTTCTGTATTCGTCTGTTGACTGGGGACGACCTGGTTCAATTTTATCTGCTACAAAAAGAATTTTTCCAAGATCGCAGATTCCAGGAGCCGCAAAAGTATGATTTGCAATCGCAGAAACTACATTTCTGTCCTTTACCCCGAATTTTTTCTGAATTAAAACAGCTGCAGCCCTTCCATGCAAAAGTCCAGGTCTGTTCTGTTCAAGAATCGAAAGTGGCTGAGAATCTTCATGAACAAGCTCAAAAAGTTCATCACCTGAAAGTTCCTTGCACATATCGTGGGCAATTCCAGCAAGATAGCCGGTTCTTTTGTTTAAGCCATAAAGAGCACACATTTTTTCTGCAGTCTGAGCAGTACGAACAGAATGCTCATAACGCGACTCGCTCACTTCTTTTTTTACAAATTCTTCTATTTGAGAAATAACATTCTCTAATTCTTCAGGATTTTCAAGATTAACAGTTTTTACAGCCATACAAGTTCCATTTTTTAATATATTCAAAAACATCGACGCTTACAAGGTAACGCCACGCCATTTTTTCTCTGATGCGACTTCGGATTTCTGATGAAGAAATTTCAAGATTCGGATTTTGAATTTTTACGCACGGAAACTTAAAATCTTCTTCAGCAAAGCCTTCTTTTTTGATTTTATAATCCCCAATAGCTTTATTGGCTTCTTTAATGAATCTCGGGTCTTCTTCATTTTTTCGCACTGCAAGAATCAACTGACATTTTTCGGCAAGCTGCTGCGCATTTTTCCAGTTTTCAAAATGAGAAGCAAGGTCAAAACCAATAATCAGACCGATTTTATCTGTAAGCTGGCCATGATATTTTTTTTCAAGAGCACAAATCGTGTCCCAGGTATAAGAAATTCCCTGTTTTTCAATCTCGTAACTTTCTGCAACAAAGCGTCCGTCATTTTTTACGGCAAGGTTTACCATTTCCAGTCTTTGCAAAGGTTCGGCTGCATCCGCCATTTCTTTGTGAGGAGGATTAAAACACGGAATAAAAAAAATTTTATCATATTTTAATTCCCGGCAGACGCAGTCCGCAAGAACAAGATGTCCGATATGAATCGGGTTAAAACTTCCGCCAAAGACAGCTATTTTCAATTTTCGCTTCCAGGAAACTGAATTTCCGCATCTTCATCAACTGAACGTGTGCTCATAAAAGTTGGATTAAGGCTCGTTCCTTCTTTTTTATTTGTCAAAAAAGAACCTGAACTTACTGTTGTTCCATCTGCATTAAACTGCTGTGGAGCTCCGTCAAGTTTTGTAACAAGGTCAAGAATTGCAAGGCGAATGTCATTCATTCCAATATGAGCAGCAACAGAAACCGGCAAAACCGTCGTCTCTGGTTCAGTCTTTTTTATTGTATCTGCGATTTGTTGAGCACGTTCTTTTGAACCTTCAAGATCAATTTTATTACAAAGAACAATGTGTGGCTTTTTAAGTAAGTCACTAGAAAAACCTTCAAGTTCACGGCACAAAGTTTCGTAAGCACCAAAACAGGAATCGTCAGAGCAGTCAATCATAAAAAGAAGGCCTGCAGTACGACTGATGTGCTTTAAAAATTGAATTCCTAAGCCTTTTCCGTCAGAAGCACCTTCGATAATTCCAGGAATATCGGCAATGATTACATCTCGTTCATCGCTTGCCTGTAAAACTCCAAGGTTTGGAATTTTTGTTGTAAACGGATATGGCGCAATCTTTGGGCGGGCATTTGTAAAGGCGTCCAAAAGAGTAGATTTTCCGGCATTTGGAAAACCAACCAGACCAATGTCCGCCATAATGCTTAACTCAAGGCGGAGTTTTTTGTATTCGCCTTCCTGCCCTTTATTGGCAATACGAGGTGCCTGATTTGTTGGTGTTTTAAAGTGAACGTTACCCCAGCCACCGTTTCCACCTTTGCAGGCTACAAACTGTTCTTCTTCAGACTCGACTGTAAATTCTTTTAAGAGTTCGTTTGTTTCAAAATCGCGGATTGCAGTTCCCGGCGGAACAGCAATTTCTATATCTTCTCCGTCGCGGCCATATTTATTCCAGCCCTGTCCGTCACCACCAGACTTTGCCCTGAAAAAATGCTTGTAACGGATATTTGCGAGAGTGCGCACATTGCGTCTGCAGATAAAAATTACATTACCGCCGTCTCCACCATCACCGCCGTTTGGACCACCTCGCGGAATATATTTTTCACGTCTAAACGAAATACAACCGTTTCCGCCTTTTCCTGCCTGGCACTCAATTACGGCTTCGTCGGCAAATAAATTCATGTGCACCTCCACAAAAAAAAATTATAAAAAGCAATAAATACTAAAAAACCCGGACACAGTAAACTGAAATCCGGGCTTGATCAAGTTTATTCAACTATTAAAGTAAATTACTCAGCTTTTGGAGCAGCTTCTTTTTTTGCTGCTTTTTTAGCAGGTTTCTTTTCTTCTGCTGCTACAACAACGTTAGCATATTTTCTGTTGTTGCGTTCGTTGAAAAGAACTACGCCGTCAGCTGTTGCAAACAGAGAATCGTCTCCGGCTCTTTTTACATTGTCGCCAGGGAAGATTTTTGTTCCACGCTGTTTGATAATAATAGAACCAGCTGTAATAGCCTGTCCACCGTATACTTTAACGCCCAAGTGTTTTGGATTTGAATCGCGACCGTTTTTTGCGCCGCTACCACCTTTACTGCGTCCCATAGTAAGCCTCCGCTCAAATTATCAATTTTTATTTCCCGCTTCGACAGTTTCTTCAAAACTTACATTTTTCGGAAATTCTTTTGAAAGCGATTCAAAACCGGCTCTCAAAAAATCTGCCGTATATTTTAGACAACCAGCCGTTTCCGGAGTGTCTTTTGTGGCTTCCACGCAAAATGCGAGATTTCCGCGGGAAGACATATCAGCTTTTAATGTAACTCCATCTTTCTGTGAAAGAACCTTCATAGCCGTTTTTAGTAATATTGTTACCGCAGAACAAACTATGTCACTTCCTTTCCTAGAAAAATCAGCATGTCCGTTAGCTTTACAATTCTTTAACACGCCGTCTTTGCCAGTCAAAAGTGTTACTGCTGTCATAGACTTTTATTAGCCTATAATGTCCTTAACACGAACATTTGTGTATTCCTGTCTGTGTCCAATAAGGCGGTGATAATCTTTCTTGCTCTTGTATTTGTAAACAAGAACTTTCTTATCGCGGAAGCTGTCTGCAACTTCTACTTCTACTTTTGCACCACTAACGTATGGAGTACCAACTTTTACATTGTCACCATCGCTAACCAAAAGAACTGAATCGATTGTGATTTTTGCACCTTCTTCAGCATCGATTTTGTCAACCTGAATGAGGGCATCTTTTTCAGCCTTGTACTGTTTACCTTTGTATTCAAAAAGTGCGTACATTAAAATACCTCTTCTACGCCGCAAAGTGTAACGGAAACTCTAACGACTAAATTATAAAAATATGAGTACTAGATTCTATCAAATTTATTTAAAATTGGTCAATAAACAAAAATCGCAGTCTTTTAATTTTTTCAGGCGTCAACTTTCCCTAAAACAAACAATTAAAAGACTGCGCTTTGTTTTTTTTACGAACCGGCCACTCTGGGTTCGCTCACGCTCATTGCCGGAAAATTCCGGCAACTAAAGCCCGACGTGTCCGGCGCCGCATTTTCGTTCTCGCGGGGTTAGAACTTATAATGGCTTGTGCTCAACGTGTGTCCATCGTTGTAAACGTCAAACCAGATTTCGCGCTTAGAATTAATATTCAAAGCATCATAAAATTCCTGAATATTAGAAACTTTTCTGTCATTTACCGCAGTAATAATGTCTCCATTCTGGATTCTCATTGCTGCAGCAGGAGATTTTTCAAGAACATTCATTACGACAACGCCCTTTACCTTTGAATTTTCAATATTCAATTCTTTTTTAACATCGTCTGTAAGAGGAGAAGCAATAAAGCCCGGCCAGAGTTTTGAGTTATCATTTGTAACTTTTTCTGTACGTTCTTCAATTTTTACAGTAAGGTCAACAGTTTTTCCATTGCGGATAACCTTAAACGAAGCATTTTTTCCTGCCGGCAGATAGCCGACTTCTCTCATAAGTTCAGTCTGATTTTTAATAGCTTTTCCGTTTACTTCAATAATAAAGTCGCCGGCCTGCATTCCGCCCTTGTGTCCTGGAGAATCAAGGAAAATCTGAGAAGCTAATGCTCCGTTCTTTCCTTCAACTCCAAGTTCTTTTTTGTATTCATCTTTTACGTCAAGCAAACTTACACCAAGCCAGCCGTAAGTA
The DNA here is from genome assembly GCA_963651875.1 of Lachnospiraceae bacterium. Taxonomy (GTDB): domain Bacteria; phylum Spirochaetota; class Spirochaetia; order Treponematales; family Treponemataceae; genus Treponema_D. The sequence goes on from CAVJSA010000029.1 coordinate 28,911, forward strand.
ATTTTTCCGCTGGAAATAAAATCTTCGATAGACTTTTTAAGCGAATTAATCGGCAGAGAAAAACCGAGTCCCTGGCTTCCACCGCTCGAACTTGCAATCCATGTATTGATTCCGATTACTTCGCCATAAATATTTACGAGAGGACCGCCTGAGTTTCCCTGGTTAATTGCAGCATCAGTCTGAATAAAATCGTTCATATTACCAATCTGGTCTCCAGAGCGACCGGTTGCACTTACAATTCCCTGTGTTACCGACTGACTGTATCCGAGAGGCGCGCCCATTGCAAGAACAATATCGCCGACTTTTACGTTATCGCTGTCGCCGAGGGCTGCCACAACAATGTTAGAATCTTTTTTAGCTTCAAAAGAGACAAGGGCAATATCAGAACGTTCATCTGCACCAACTAGTTTTGCATCAAATTTCTGACCATCGTTAAGGTTAACTGTAATTTTTGTAGCCTTGCCCGCAACGTGATTGTTCGTTAAAACATAAACTGTGTTTCCTGTTCTTTTTACAATTACACCAGAACCAAGACCTTTCTGTTCGTATTCGCGGGTTCTTCCCTTTTTGTCACTTTCGCCGTTTGGATTTCCAAAAAACCAGAACGGAAGATCGTCAAAAGGATTCATCTGAGTAACAGTTGTTTTTTCTGTAACATCAATTTCTACAACAGAAGGAAGAACGCCTTCGGAAATTGAATTAAAAGAATTCTGCAATGCTTCTATAACTTTTAAGCTTTCCGACGGAATTGCAACCGCACTTTTTGTTTCTGCATAAACTGTATCGGCAGAGCCTTCTACTCTTACGCGGCTACAAGAAAAACTTACGGCAGCAAAGGCAAGAGCAGCCGCGGACACACCACAAACAATTTTTGATGTCATATTTTTCATATACTAAACCTCCAGGTATTCTATAGTTAAGATTAGCTGTTTATAAATATAATCACGATTTTTTAAGATAGTTACAAAAAGAAAAGAATTAAGAAAAGATTTTAGATAAGGAAAATAAAAAGCAACTTAAGACAATTTTCGTGGTCTATTGTTGTTCCCGCGCTTGATCGTATGTGTCATTTCACGGCTTGATTCCATTGTTGTTTCCCGGCTTGGCTTTATGTGTCATTCCACGTTTTGATTCCATTGTCATTCCACGGCTTGATTCCATTGTCATTCCCTTGCTTGACAAGGGAATCTCTAGATTGTCGGGTCAAG
>CAVJSA010000030.1:0-29948 GCA_963651875.1 Lachnospiraceae bacterium
TTTTCCCCATTTTAACACCTCCGTGGGTGTCCTATTTTTGGGGGTCAGTTCAGGGCATTCCGGCGACAAGTCGCCGTCGGGCTTTTCGTGGTTCCGCGCCAGGCGCTCCATTGCTTCGCAACGCCTCCGGCGCCACTACAATCCCTAACGCGTAACGTTAGGTCGTGCGCATTTTGCGCACACGTAAATAACGAGTTTGCGCCAGCAAACTCGCAGCCTGGCAACTCGTTGACAGGCAAAAATACATTTTAAGCACACGTTTTTCGTATCATTGTCGGGCTCGACCACTCTGTCATTGCCAGGCTTGCATTTCTGTCATTGTCGGGCTTGACCCGACAATCTACTTACAGTCTGTCATTGCCAGTCTTCCAATTGGCGCCAAGGACGGCAACGCCAACTCAAGCGGGATTTTTTCAAAACCCGTTGGTTTTGAAAAACAAATCCCGCATCTAAAAAAAACGCAAGGATGCGTTTTTTTTAGAACACATTCATACGTAATCCCACAGAAATCTGTGGAACAAGGTTTTCGATTGTGTCAGAACTTACGTCCGTTGGAATAAACCACAGCTGTCCTTCTGTATAAACAGAGAACGTTCTAAACATCTTCTGCTTTGCAAATGTAACTCTCGGGAATTCAAGCTGGGCAAGGACTGCCGAAAGAACCTGTGCCTTGCCAGACTGTCCCTGATTAAATCTTGTAAAGTTTGCACCAACCGTTACGTTTGCAGAAAGCCATTCAAAATCGCGACCAAAGAAATACATAAACGGAATATGTGCAACGTTCGCCAGAATTTTTGCACCAAATACACTGTCGCCACCATAGCGCATGTCAGTTTTAGAGAACATATTACGCTGAGCCTGTGTAAACTGCCCCCACTGAGCCTGCAAGCGTACAGTGTCGTCAAAGAACGAAAGTCCAACGCCAAGGTCAAACAGGGTTGCACCCCAGAAATGCCAGTCAAAGTACAATCCCTGGATAAACGACGGAACTTCGTAGCTTGACTTGTCTCCCTTACGAAGTGCAAGAGAAACACTCTTAAGTGCAACATCGTCGTGTGCAAGACCACTAAATTCAATACTCTGGTTAAAGTGTCCGCCTTCTCCAGGACTAATAAGCCTTACACTTGGTTTTGTCTTATCAACCTGAACAATCGTTCTTGTAACTGCTATTTCGCCGTTTTTCATTGTGGCGCGCACAAGTATAAAGTGGTAGCCTTCTTCAATATCTTCGTTTTCGATACGGTAGTGCCATTTTCCAGATTTAGAAACTGTCTGGAACGATTTACCGTTATTAAATGAAAGTTCAACCTTTTCTACTGTTTTTGCAAAAACAGCATCTTTTAATTCTTTAGATGCACCCTTTGCTTTTGCTGCAATAAGTTCATCTGCCGAAATTGAGTAGCCGGCATCGCCTTCGATATACGGACGGTTAATTGCAAAATCGCCGTAAGTAAAGTTGTCGATTGTTACCCAAGGACCAACTGCAGAATAATTAAGTGTCTGTTCGTTAGACATAATTACGCTTACATTTGCAAGGTTTGCCCTTACCTGCACCTTATGAGTTCCGTCAGTAATGAGTTCTGGTTCAAGCTTAAACTTAAAGTATCCGCTTTCGCTCATTGTTGTGCGTGCGACATTGTTTCCGTCAATAAGAAGATCCAGGCTTTCTATGCGGATTTCGCTAATTGCAGTTCCATAAATATTAAATACACCGCGAACATTTTCGCCATTCAACGGATACAAAAGGTCAACCTTTGCCATTGCAGCAGCCTTATTCAACTGAACATTGCGCGAAACTCTCGTAATATTGTCCGCAGCGTCTGTTCCTGTAAGTTCAACATTGTAGAATCCGTTATCGAGCGAAGACAAATCAATTGATTCTGTAATAATTTCGCCCGGAGTAAGGTTAATTTTTGCAAGTTTTGGATTTACGGTCTTTCCTTCAAGTGAACGAATCGTAATATAAAGGTTTTTAAGCCCGATATTGTCAGTCGTCTGTCCAGAGAAGAAAAGCATTTTTGTTGTTCTTGAATCGTCAAGCGGAAGTTCAAGATTGATTTTTGGAGCAGTATTATCTATGTTTATCAAAGATGAATAAAGTCCTTCGATTCCAAACCAGTCCACAACCTTAAAGAATACAACGTGTGTTCCGTCTTCGATAATACGGCTGTCAAACTCGTAAGACCAGTCGCATTCTTCTTTTTCGTGGCTAAAGTTTCCGACAGCTTCGTTATAAGAGTTGCCGTTATCAACAGAAACTAAAACTTTGCTGATTCCGTTTTTATCTGTTGCCTTTCCTGTAATCTTTGCCCAGCCACGAATTGTTGTATCAATCTTTGGTGTTAAAACTGCGCCCTTTGGCTCTTCAAGCGAAATCTTAAAATTGCGTGTAAACTCAGGGCCTTTTACGCCATTTAAATCTTCTGCGTAAACTGTTACTGAGTGTTCGTTGTCTGTCATTCGAGAAAGTTCAATTCTTTCTTTAAAGCTTGTGCTGTATTCCTGGTCTCCTGTAAAGAGAGTGTATTCGCCGTTGTCAATTTTGTAATAAACCTTAGACGGTCCGTCGTCGTCAACAACGATCCCAGAAATATTAAAATCTGTCGTAATTACAGCACCTTCTTCCGGCACGTGAACTTCTGCAATCGGGAGATCAGACTTCTGGTCAATAATAAAATCCCATCTGCGTACAGTTTCTACGTTTCCGTTTTCATCATAAAAATTGAATACCATTAAATCGTTAATCGGTTTGTCAGTTGTTCCAATATGTGTTACGACCATTGAACCAACAGGAACTTCAACTGGAGCAGGATTAACGTTTCCTGTTTTTGGAGGAATATATTCAGCGCGTTCAAAATAACCGTTATCTTTTACGATAAACGCAATAAGGTTTTCGCCATTTACAATGTCGCCTTCGCCAGGAACAACGACCTGCACTTCTGGAGCAATAGTATCAATGTGAACTACTGTCTGTGCAAAATTTTCTCTTCCTGCAATGTCTGTTACACGAACATCAACAGGCAAAAGTCCGTCGCTAAAGGTTTCGATATTTGCTGTTGTTGTGTAGAGTCCGTTTCCAGTTGATTTAAGAGTACTCCAGCTTTGTCCGTTATCAAGAGAATATTCAACAGAAGAAATTCCGTTTGTGTCGCTTGCCTTTACAGAAAGTTCAAGTATCTTTTTTACCCATTTTTGTACGGTCGGTTCTGTAATTTCTACTAATGGATCACTGTCATCAACCAAAATATCAACTGCACTCGATGTATAGCTTATTCCCTGGCTGTCGATAACTTTTACAGAAACGTTTTTATAAATTCCTTCTTTGTCTGCAACAACGTAAACAAAGTTTCCATCTGCAGTAACGGTTAAACCACTCTGAGCTATTACGAGAGAAGCGCTAACCGGTCCCATTACATTTGCAAAAGAACCAAGTTTTTCTCCAGTCTTAAGAACATAGCGTTCGTTTACAATATCGTATGTTACAAGAGCGTCCGGCGCCCAGTAAATGCGTTTTGAATTATCAATAAGTTCGCTGTCGCGTTCGCGGATAACCGCAATTGTACCCTTGTAAGAAGCACTTGTATTTGCAGTTTCTGCCGTAATATTTACTGTTGTAAGACAGCTCGGAAGATTATTTAAAGGAATTTCTGCCTGGTAATGAGTTGAATCGATCTGTTTAATCGATTTTAATTCAACCTTGCCACTTTGTTTTTCGTCTCCGCCTGGAGTTTTTTCGCCAAAAATCGTCCAGTTTACGCCAGTTAAAGCAAATTCAGAAACAATCTGAGCTGTCAGAGTTTTGCCAGAGTTTCCGCGGGCAAGAACAACATTCATTCCGCTTGCATAAGGCTCGCCAGCAACACTTTCGATAAATACTTTTGTGTTGCCTTCTTTTTTGGTTGTGTATTTAGAAAGAATTTTTCCTGTGCTGTCTTTTACAGAAAGTTCAGGAGAGCCGGCAGTCATTTCTTCTCTTAAGAATGTACGGCTAAAGCCTTCCTTTAAGTTCTGCTGAGTAATTACACAGTAAACGTCAACGCCGTCAATCCAGGTATAAAAAGTTTTTGGCGCAGGAACTTTTTTGCCGTCCGAAGTTGTCAAAGGAAGTTCCGGGAGTTTTCTGATAATTGCAGCAGAGCTGGTCAGTTTGCCGTTGTCTGCAACAACTTCAACTACAGAAATTCCATTTTTTAAAGTTGAAGGGTCAAGTTCAAAATCAAACCGGCCTGTCTTTGCACCAAAATCAACATATTCACCAAATTCAACAGAACCAGCCCCAGCTACGAGAGCTGGAGTTTTAATGTCAAACACTGCCGGAACAGTAATAATTCTGTATTTTAAGGAATTAAGAGGAGTTTTTGAAACTGCTTCTCCGCTGATTTTTATTTTGTCAGGGGCAATTTCTGTTCCGTCTTCTGCTAAAGCCTGTTCAACGTTTATTTCTGTCTGTTCAAGAGAAACAACAGGAGCTGGAGAATCCGAATGGAAAACTAAAGGTGAACTTTCGTAAACGATATTGTCTTCCGAAGTTACGCGGACTTTTACTTCTGCAGAAGTTCCAAGAGCCTCTGTTGCATTGAGCGTTATTGTGTGCTCGTTAAATTCCAAAGTTGCAAAAGGTGTTGAAGGAACTAAAGAAGCGTTTTTAATTTTACCGCCGACAAAGTATCCGGAAACCGGATGTTCTGTGTCGTTTATAATGTCTCCTTTTTCGCTTACGCGGCTGTCGTCAAAAACAACCCGAGGAGAGTCCACATTTATCTGAGTAAGGTCTAAAACTTTTAAAAGTTCTTTTTTTATTGTTGTGCGGTTGTAAATGTCTGTTGCAGTAATCGTTAAATAAACAGAACCGTAGGCAATGTCGCTGCCACTAAGTGGAATGCTTACAGGAACAGAAGTTACCGAGGTCTTTCCTTTTGCATTTAACGCAACTTCGCCGGATTTACTTCCATTTGTGCCCCAGTTTAACTGCCAGGTGATTAAAGAAAGTCCGCAATCGCTTGTAAGTGTTGTTTCGTATTTTGGCTCTGATTCCGGGTGAACGCTAACGCCCGTAAATGCGTCAAATGTTCCGATAGATGAATTGATTTTGCCGTCTGAGTATGCAGGAGCGGCGCCCATTGCTGTAAATGTTGAAGTTACAGGGTTTCCGCGCACGCCGTATTTATCGATTGCAGTTACGGTTACTTTGTGCACGCCACCAGAAAGTCCCTGTCCGGCAGATAATGGAGCATAAAAAACTCCGTGAGTTTCTATTGTCTGAGTTTCTTTGTCGTCGAGTTTGTATTCGATAGAAGCAACTCCGTCATCGTCGGTTGCAATTCCACGCAGGAAGACTGCGCCTGCAAGGCTTTCGACTGTGCCTCCGTTTGCAGGAGATTCAATCGTAACAACAGGTTTGTCGCTTTCCTGATCCAATGGAATTGAACGCTTTACAGTTACTGAGTTTCCGGCAGTATCTAAGGCTGTAACAGAAAAATCAATTTTTTTAACGTTCATTCCAATTGTGTCAATTTCTTTATACCAGAACGGGTTACCAGGAGTAAGTTCAAATTCGCCGGATTCTTCGCCACATGTCCATGTAAGTTTTTGAATACCGATTTTGTCTTTTGCAAAGCCTGCAACTCCAAAGCGTCCGTTTACAACTTCGTTAACGGCAGGAGAAACAATTTTTACATCTGGCTTTGTATTGTCGATAAAGTACAGGAACGAATCATAACCGACAGAACCCATTTTATCTGTTGACTTAAACCAGCAGACTGCAGCACCGTCGGCAGTTTCTTTTGTATTTACTGGAAGTTCAAAATTACAGATTCCGCTTTTTTTGTCTTCGCTAAGTTTTATTTCGTGGAATGTTTTGCGGCCGTCAAGTGAATATTCAAGGCGTTTAATGCCGTTGCCGTCGCTTACTGTTCCTTTTAAGGTGATTTTTCCAGAAACGAGTGTGCCGAGTTCCATATTTGTAACCTGGGTTACAGGAAGACGGCGGTCAAGGTTCCAGGTTACCTTGTGTTTTTTAGCTGGTTTGTTTTCAGAAGAAAGGCCGTTAATGTCGATTCCGTAGACTTCGATTGTGTGCGGACCTTCTGCAAGTTTTGTCGTATCAAGATAATATGACCAGAATTCACGACCATTGGCTTTTATTGGCTCTCCGCCGTCGAGAATAAGCCAGACTTCGTCAACCCCGTCGTCGTCGATACAAGTACCTACAATGTTAAGGTTGCCCGGTACACGCATATTGTTTATCGGATTTGTAATACTTGAAATTGTATAATCTGAATCAGGGTCAATAAAAATATTATAAGGTCCGCCAACTGTTTCGTTGCCCCCCTTATCCTGAACAATTACCATGGCATTATATTTGCCTTCTTTTCTTTTGCTGATGTCAAATTCTTCCTGCCAGCTGTCCATTTGCGAAACATCGCGCTCTTCTACATCGCGTTTTCCATGAGCAAATGCAGACAAAACTCCAGAAAGTAAAACAAAGAAGACAAACCCAAATTTTTTCATGCTCTTCCCCTGTAACTTTTATTTAATAAGTTTATAACAAATTGTTAATAAATGTAAATATAAAGAGATTTACAGATTTCTACATAAAGACATCGGCAGTTTACACAAAAATCTATAGAAAATCTGGAGAATTTTGAGTTTTTACACTAAAAAGAATAAAAAAATCGAGACGGAAGTTTTTAAAGGTGTCGGCAAAAACCAGCCCGGATAGTAGTGGCACGCCACAGGCGTGTGGGGCTGGCAAAAGACAGCCCCATGGAGCGAAAGCGGAACCACGGATAGCCGGACGAGAAGAACAATTGTGCTCCTAAAAAATCGAAAAAAAAAGAATTAAAGTTATATAATTGAAAAAAACGAGGTATAAAAATGGATGCGCAGATTGAACAATTACAAAAAATGATCGACGAAAGCTCAAAAATCGTGTTTTTTGGAGGAGCTGGAGTAAGCACAGAAAGCGGGATTCCGGATTTTAGAAGCCAGGACGGGCTTTACAGACAACAATGGAAGTATCCGCCGGAAACTATAATTTCGCGCAGTTTTTTTGATGCCAACCCAAAGGAATTTTACAGATTTTACCGCGAAAAACTGATTATAAAAGACGCAAAACCAAATATTACTCATTTAAAGCTTGCCGAACTCGAAGCAAACGGAAAACTTACGGCTGTTGTAACTCAAAATATTGACGGTTTGCACCAAAAGGCAGGAAGTAAAAAAGTTTTTGAATTACACGGAAGCACTTTGCGCAATTACTGTACAAAATGCGGAAAATTTTATGACGAAAACTTTATTCTCGAAAGCAAAAATTCCAGCGACGGCCTGCCACATTGCAATGAATGTTCCGGGCTTGTAAAACCGGACGTTGTTCTTTATGAAGAAGGTCTGGACGACAACATTGTAGACGGGGCAATAAAAGCCATTAGCGAAGCCGACATGCTTATTATTGGCGGAACTTCTCTCGTTGTTTACCCGGCTGCAGGTTTTATCCGCTATTTTAAGGGCAGGCACCTTGTAATGATAAACAAGTCAGAAACACAGGCTGATTCAATGGCAGACCTTGTTCTGCACAAAAGTCTCGGCAGCGTTTTTGAACAGTTAAAGTGTCAGGGCGTGGCACAAAAGTAAAATAAGGCTAGCCGTTAATCAGGTCAAAGAGGCGGTTAAAGTCGTCCTTGCTGAAGTATGAAATTTCGATTGAACCTTTTTCGTACGAACCTTTAATCTGAACCTTTGTTCCGAGCTTTTGAATGAGCTGGGTTTCTACATCGATAAGATCCGGGTCGCGTGCCGGGGCTGAAGTTTCCGGCTTTGGCTGTTTTGGCTGCGGATTGTTGAGTTCTCCTGCCATTACTTCTGACTGATGAACGGAAAGCCCCTGCCCCAAAATTTTGCCAAACAGAATCTGCATGTTCATCTTATCTTTTACCATAAGAAGGGCACGTGCATGACCGGCTGTAATTTCGCCATTAACGAGCGATTTTTGAATATCTTCCGGGAGTTTTAAAAGGCGGATTGCGTTTGCTACGGTTGCGCGGTTTTTTCCGACTTTCTGGGCAACTTCTTCCTGCTTGAGACCGCCGAGTTCCATAAGTTTATAGTAAGCCTTTGCTTCTTCTACAGGATTTAAATCTGCACGCTGAATGTTTTCGATTAAAGCAACTTCAAGTTTTTTCTGGTCGCTGAATGCAGACAGTTGAACCGGCACCTTAGAAAGGCCAGCGAGTCTTGAAGCGCGCGTACGGCGTTCACCAGCGATAATGTAAAAAGTTCCGTCGCGGGCGTCTTCGATTGTGATTGGTTGAATTACTCCGTTTTCTTTGATTGAATCTGCAAGTTCCTTTAACTGGGTTTCGTCAAATTCAATACGAGGCTGATACGGATTAGGACGCAAAAGTTCCGGGTTTATCCAGAGCTTGCCAAAATCGTCCTGTTCAATTCCGGCAGGCAGATTTGCTTTTTTTACGTCTGCAGAATTATTTTGACCACCAGAAGAAAGGTTTTCTGATTTTTCTTCTTTTGAAGAGCCAAGAAGAGAATCGAGCCCGTTTCCAAGACCAAACTTTTTAGCCACGGCGAATTACCTCCCCGGCGAGTTTTTCGTAACTTTTAGCACCAACGCAGGAAGGATCATACAGGCAGACCGGCACTCCATGAGAAGGAGCTTCGGAAAGGCGAATGTTGCGAGGAATAATCGTATTGAATACAACATCCTTAAAATAAGCCTGAACCTGACGGACAACGTCCTGAGCAAGGCGGGTGCGGCTGTCGTACATTGTAAAGAAAATTCCACCGATAACGAGGTTTGGATTTATTGATTTTTGAACTTTTTTAACAGTCTGCAAAAGGAGGGTAATTCCTTCGAGAGCAAAATATTCGCACTGCATAGGAACAATTACAGAATCCGCAGCGGCAAGACCGTTCAATGTTAAAATTCCAAGAGACGGCGGACAGTCAATAAGGATAAAATCGTATTTTTCTTTTAACGGCGCAAGTGCATTTTTTAAGAAAAATTCGCGGTTTTCCTGGTCTACAAGTTCAATTGCAGCTCCAGAAAGGTCTGTGTCCGCAGTAATTGCGTCGAGATTTTCTACAGGAGTATGTTTTACAGCCTGTTCGTAAGAACACTGTTCTGCAAGAAGTTCGTAAATTGTTGGTTTTTCTTTGGAAGCTCCTACACCACTAGACATATTGCCCTGAGAGTCAAAATCCACAAGAAGAACTTTTTTACCTGCACGCGCAATGTAAGCCCCGATATTTATAGCTGAAGTTGTTTTGCCAACGCCACCCTTCTGATTAACAAAAACAATAATTTTTCCCATATAAATAATATAGCGTATTTTTAATTCAAAAATATAGTAGTTTTGAGAAACATTTTATTGTTTCACGGATTTTGAATTTTTAGAAAACACACAAAAAAACAGGGGCGCTTATTCTTCAAACCAGTTTTCAATCATTAAATTAGAAACCTGCCTAATTGGCTTAAAATCGTCTGTATTTCCTGTTACAAGAATAAGATTATTAGAAATTGCAGTAGAAGCTATCATTAAATTCATTTTTGAAGAAATTATTCCTTCTGGCTTTAAACGCAAAATTATGTCTGAATAAACAGTCGCAGAAAAATCCGTAAAAGGCAGAAGTCTAACACACCTGGCTAAAAAGCTAAATTTACAGCTATTTTTTTAATATGGGGGGAAGTCTCCCCCTCGCTTCAACCACGCTACGCGCGTTTTCCGCTACCCCTTCTCCTAGGGGCTACGCCCCTAAAACCCCGGATTTTTTTGTTCCGTTTACTCAAAACTTTTCGGTATATCGAAAGAAATTACAAAATTTAATAAAACTTTTCGATATATCGAAAAGAAAAGCAGAATTTTATTGAATTTTTCGGTATATCGAAATATATTTTAATTATGAGTGTTATTCGTTCTGCTTATTTTAGTAAGATTGTTCCATTTATAAATACTCCCGTCGTAAAAGTAATTACAGGAATCCGCCGTTCGGGAAAATCAATTATGCTTTCTCAGATCCGCAATTACATTTTACAAAACGGAATAACTGAAAATCAGATTCTCTTTTTAAATTTTGATTCTTTAACAGATGAACGCGTAAAATCTTTTGAAAGCGTTACAGCCGCAATAAAGCAACTTCTTACAAATCTTAATAAGGAACAAAAAATCTATCTTTTTTTTGATGAAATTCAGGAACTTACTGGCTGGGAAAAACTCATAAATTCTTATCTCGTCGATTTTAACTGCGATATTTACATTACCGGCTCAAATGCAAAACTTCTTTCGGGTGAACTTGCAACTTATCTTGCAGGGCGCTATATCGAAATAAAAATGTTTCCTTTTTCCTTTGCAGAAAGCTTCGAGGCTCTGCGCTCATTAAAAGGAGAAATTTCTAAAGAAAAAGCTTTTGAATTTTATTTGAACACGGGCGGATTTCCTTTTCTGTACAATTTTGAACTTTCTCAAAGCCAGCAAAAACAGTATCTCGATGACATTTTTAATTCTATTATTTTAAAAGATATTTCTGACCGGCACAAAATCAGGGATTTTTCACTTTTAAAATCGCTGATTGTTTTTTTTGTTTCGAACGTTGGAAACACTTTCTCTTCTTCAAGTCTGATTAAATATTTAAAAAACGAAAAACGAAGTCTTTCAACAGAAACTGTCTACAACTATCTTGAATATTGCCAGGAAGCCTGCCTTTTGAATCTCGTAAAACGCGAAAATCTTGAAGGAAAGGCCATTCTTTCCAGCCAGGAAAAAATTTTTATTGCAGACCACGGAATCAGACAAAGTCTTTTTATGAAAAACCAGAAGGACATACCTCAGATTTTAGAAAATATTGTTTATCTTGAACTTTTGCGGCGTGGCTACAGCGTTACGGTCGGAAAATCAAAAAATGCAGAAATAGATTTTTGCGCTAAAAACGAAAACGGCACTGAATACTTTCAGGTATGCTATCTTTTAGCAGGAGAAGAAACCGTTAACCGTGAATTTGGCGCGTTCGAAAATATAAAAGACAATTTTCCAAAATATGTTCTTTCGATGGATAATTTTGATTTTTCTCAAAACGGAATAATTCATAAAAATCTGATTGAGTGGCTGCTCGAAAATGCCACTAATTGAAAAATGCTAAAAAAATCAATATTATGAACAAATGGACTTACTCAAAAAACTTAGTGAACTGGATGCCCGTTACGAAGAAGTAACTAAAATGGTACAGGATCCAGAACTTGTAAAAGATCAGAAAAAATATAAAGACGTTATGCGTGAACATGGTCATTTGACAGACGTTCTTGAAGTTGGTAATGAATACAGAAAATGTCTTTCGGGTATTGAAGATGCAAAAATGATGATTACTGCCGAAGACGATGCCGACATGAAGGAAATGGCCAGAGAAGAAATGAAGGAACTTGAAGAAAAAGTTCCTCAGCTAGAAGAGCAGATTAAATTAAAACTGATTCCGCCGGATCCTCTCGACGAAAAAAACATTATTCTGGAAATCCGCTCCGCTGCCGGTGGAGACGAAGCTTCGCTCTTTGTACGCGATATGTGGGAAATGTACTGCCATCTTTGCGAACGCAAGGGCTGGAAATACGAAAATCTCGAAGCTCAGGAAACTGAAGTTGGCGGATTCAACAAAATTGTTACACAGATTCAGGGAAAGTTTGTTTACGGAACTCTCCGCTGGGAATCTGGAGTTCACCGTGTACAGCGTGTTCCTCAGACTGAGTCTCAGGGCAGATTGCAGACTTCGACAGTTACCGTTGCCGTATTGCCGGAAGCAGAAGAAGCAGACGTAAAGATTAATCCGGGCGATGTTCGCGTTGATGTAATGCGTGCCGGCGGTCCTGGTGGTCAGTGTGTAAACACAACGGACTCTGCAGTTCGCCTTACACATATTCCAACTGGAATTGTTGTAATTCAGCAGGATCAAAAATCTCAGATTAAAAATAAAGAAAAAGCGTGGGAAGTTCTGCGTGCCCGTCTTTTTGACTTTGAACAGTCAAAGCTCGATGCCGAACGTTCTGCTGCAAGAAAAAGCATGGTTGGTAACGGAGACCGTTCAGAAAAAATCCGTACTTACAACTATCCGCAGGATCGCGTAACTGACCACAGAATTAACCTTTCGCTCCACAACCTGCCAGGATTTATGATGGGCAACATGGACGAAATGCTCGATGCCTTAAACGTTTACGCAAAAGAAGAACAGTTTAAGGAACTTGAGTCCTAAGTTTTGACAATTCAACAGGCAAAAAAAACAGGAAAAACCTTACTTCCTCATTCCCCGACTGCAGAACTCGACGTAAGCGTCATTCTGCAGACGATTACGGGGTTTTCTAAAACTCAACTGCTTTTAAACCGCGATTTTGAATTAAGTGCCAGCCAGGAAGAAAAGTTTTTGGCCGACATAAAAAAAAGGCAGACCGGACTCCCGATTGCTTACATTACGCAAAAAAAAGAGTTTTACGGTTTTAACTTTTTTGTAAGTCCGGACGTTTTAATTCCAAAACCGGACACAGAACTTTTAGTTGACCAGGCACTCAATGCACTTGCCGTTCTTTACCAGAAAATTGAAAACGCAGACGGAACTTTAAAAAGAATTCCTGAAATTTGTGATATGTGTTCTGGAAGTGGCTGTGTGGGAATTTCTGTGTTAAAAGCATTATCAGAAAATGACGGAATAAGCGTGAACAATCTTCCAAAGCTGACCTTTGTTGATATTTCTAAAAAAGCACTCGACATTACTCAAAAAAATGCGGAAGACCTGCTCGGCGACGGCGAAAAGTTTAAGGATTTAGAAAAATTAAAGTCGCCGCTTTCTAAGGTGAGAATTTTGCAGTCCAACCTTTTTGAAAACGTTCCTTTTAGTTTTGACATGATAATTACAAATCCGCCTTATGTTCCACACGACGAAGCCCTTGAACTTTTGACAGACGGCAGAAGCGAACCTTTGCTTGCCTTAGACGGAGACGTTAGCGTTAATGGCGAATACGCAGGAACTAACGACGGACTTGCATTGATAAAAAGGCTTGTTCCTCAGTGTTACGAAAAGTTAGTGCGTGGCGGACTTTTGTTAATGGAAACAGGTGAATACAACGCAGAAAAAACCGCAGAGCTTTTTGTAAAAGCAGGCTTTAAAAATGTGCGAATAGAAAAAGATCTTAACGACATGCTACGCAATGTCTGTGGCGAAAAGATTTAAGAAAAAATTATCTGTCGCGCCATTCCTCTTTAATGACAATATTGTTTTAATAATTCTACTTCCTGGTCTGTCAACGGGCGGAACTCTCCGCTTTTTATTGTTTCGTCCAGGCTCAATCCTGCCATTTTTATTCTTTTTAGATAGATTACTTCGTTGCCAAGCGCACGGAAAATTCTTTTTACTTCGTGGAATTTGCCTTCTGTGAGCGTTATGTTGCAGCTGTCATCTGAAAGCCAGTTTAGGGTTGCCGGTCCGCTCATCTGTTCTTCTGCCTTTTTTTCGGGTGGCATTAAAAGACCGTTAAGGGCAGCCTGTGTGTAGATTTTTTGTGCTCCTGGCGTAACATTTTTTTTAAGGCAGACAAAGTAAGTTTTTTCGATTTTGTTTTCCGGGCGCGTTAAAAAGTCAGAAAGTTTGCCGTCGTTTGTAAAAAGCAAAAGCCCGGCTGTGTCTAAATCCAGGCGTCCGATTGTGTGCAGTTTTGCGCCTTCCGGGCTTACTAAAAGTTCTTTTGGGAAAACGTCGTAAACTGTTGAATGGCTGTCGCTGACTGTAGAACAGACGGTGTCTGGAGCTTTGTTCATGAGAAAGTAGAGTTTTTGTTTTGCAATGTGTTTTTTTCTCATATTGTAAACGCAATAGGGATAGTAGCCGCGCCGCAGGCGTTCTTCTGACATGGTAGCATTTACTGTAAAAATGCCAGTCTGTCTGTTATCTGTGCCGCGGACGGCACAAAAAGACGGTTGACCGCAAGAAATGCGTAGCATTTGTTGCCTGACAGACTGTCAGAAGAATGGAGCTGAAAAGCGGAACGGCGGATAGCCCGACGGCACAACGTGCCGGATTGCCCAAAAATTATTCTTCCATTGCCTTTACACAGAACAATTTTACGCCTTCGCCAACAAACTTTTGTTTTATCGCACGAACTATCGCTTTTATAATTTTTAGTTTGTCGTCCTGAACGTAAGTTATGAGAATAAAATTTGTTTCTGGCCAGGTTGTACTGCCGAGCTTATAACTGTTTTTACCACGACCCGTTACAAGTGGAACTGTCGTATATAAGATGTCAGGAATTTTTTCTTCTAAAAGAAGGGTGATTTCTTCCTGAACAGACTGATTTGCTATTATTTCGCATCGTGTCATTTTTTTACTCCGTTAAGAGAACTTCGATCCGGCTCTTTTCGTGCTTTTTTTCTTTCATTACGAGAGAATACAAAACCGGAATAAAAAAGAGTGTTACAAAGGTTGAAGACGTTAATCCGCCGACAACTGCAACTGCAATCGGCTGAACCATGGCCGCACTTCCGCTCGAAGCAAAACACATTGGAATCATGCCGAGAATCGTTGTTAAGGTTGTCATTAAAACCGGGCGCAGACGGCTAACTCCGGCTTCGAGACAGGCGTCTTTCATTTTGTAGTCGCGGTCTATTAAAAGGTTTGTGTAGTCTACAAGAATGATTCCGTTGTTTACTACGATTCCGACTAACATAATAAGCCCGACTGCACTCGTCATACTAAATGCCTGCCCCGTAAATTTAAAGATAAAGACAACTCCAATAATTAAGAACGGAATTGTCGTTAAGTTGATTATCGGAGCCTTAAAGCTTTCGTAAGTTCCTGCCATTACGCCAAAAACAAGTAAGATTGCCATAATGCCAATCATAAGATAGGTAAATCCCTGGTCCTGGGTGTCTTTCCAGACGCCGTCGTAAACAATTGTAACGCCTTCTGGAATAATAAAGCTTTCGGCGATTCCTTCTTTTATGTCTGCAATTACGTCGGTTGAATTGCGGTCTGTTTTTTTGTCCGCACTAACTGTAACGCGCCTTGTCTGGTTTTCGCGACGAATCGAAACTGGTCCAAGCGCTTTTTTTACTTCTGCAAAGTTTGCAACGCTTACCATTCCGCTGCTTCCCTTTACGTAAATCTGTTCAAGGTCGGTAATGCTTTTTCTGTCGTCTTTTGCATAAAGAAGAATTAAGTCGTATTCCTTGCCGTTTTCGCGGTAAGTTGTTGCGGTAACTCCGTTGATTGCGTAATTGATTTCTTTTGCAACTGTAGAAACATCAACGCCGAACGAATAAGCGCGCTGTCTGTCTATTACAACCTGGACTTCCGGCAAGCCTTCTTCTGTGTCGATCGAAACTTCGCCGATGTCGTAAATGTTTTCCATTACGCCACGAACAAGAGAAGCAACGTTGAGCGCTGTTGTAAGGTCGTCGGAGCGGACATAGATTTTAAACTCTGAGCCTGTCATCTGCCGGGCAAAACCCTGGCTAAACGTAAATCTTGCGCCCGGATAGTCGTTAAAATGCCGGCGGAGTTTTTGGTGGATTGTTTCGGAAGTGTCAATCTGTTCCTGAGAATCCGGCAGGTTTATTTGAATTGAACCTTTGTTCGTTGTGTTTGAGCCACGATTGCCAGTTCCAACGGAAGTAATTACGGTTGTGTAGCCCTGGATTTCTTCGCTGATGATTTTTTCAAAATCTTTAAGGATTGCAGAAGTTTCGGACAGTGTTGTTCCGTTTGCAAGAGTTAAGTTCAGCGTTACGCTTGAATCAGTTCCGTTATTCATCATATTTACTTTTAACGTAGGAACTAAAAGAAGCGAAATTGCCAGAAGAGAAAAACACACAATAACTGTTACAGCGCGATGTTCAAGTGCACACTTTAAGCCGCGTCTGTACTGTTTTGTAAGGAATGTCATTGGAAGTTCAAGCAGTTCGTAGAATTTTGCAAGTGGCTTAAACTTAACAGGCTTTTCTATACGGTTTGTAAGCGGAAGAAATTTTCCAGCAAGGACTGGAACAAGAAAAACTGCAACAAAGAGTGAAGAAACAAGGGCAATTACAACGGTAAAGATGATTCCCTTAAACATCTGTCCGGTCATGCCAAGGTCTTTTATAAAAAAGATGAACGGAAGGAATACACAGATTGTCGTAAGGTTTCCGGAAACAACCGACATAATCATTTCCTGAGAACCAAGGACGGCTGCAATTTTTGGCTTTGCTCCACGCGTCCGGTAAACGTAGATATTTTCGATCATTACGATAGAAGCATCGACAATCATTCCAACCCCGAGAATAAGGCCGGTTAAAGTCATCATGTTCAATGTAATTCCGGCGAAGTTCATTGCCAGAAGCGTAATTATGATGGAAAGAGGAATTGAAATCGCAATAATCATTGTTGACTTAACGGATTTTAAGAATAAAAAGAGGATTAAAACCGCAAGCCACAGTCCAGAATAAGCGGTGTCGAGCAATGTGCCGATTGTGTCGTTGATTGATTCTGAGTCGTCAGAAATAATTTCGAGGACAACGTCGCCCGGCATAATTGCCTGAATTTCCTTTATTTTTTCGCGGGTTGACTTTGCAACAGTTACAGTGTTCTTACCAGACTGCTTTGTTACAGAAACATAAACTCCCGGCTGACCGTTAATAAAAACTTCGCTGGTTTTGTCTTTGTAGCCCATGTAAACGTCGCCAAGGTCGCCAAGGCGCACAACGTAATTATTTACAGTTGTAATAATCGTGTTTTTTACTTCTTCTACGCTCGAAAATTCTCCGGTTGTGCGGATTGTATAATCTTTTAAGCCTTCGTTGATTTTTCCGCCGCCAAGTTCAAGATTCTGCTTAGAAAGTGCCGACGAAACGGTTGCCATTGTTAAGCCGTAAGCCGAAAGTCTGTTTTGAGAAATATCTACACGAAGGATTTTTTCGCGTCCACCGCTTACGCTTGCTTCTGCAACACCGTCAACCTGTTCAAGTAAATCTACAATCTGATCTTCTGCAATAAGTTTTAAATCGTCGTTTGAACGGTTGCCACGAACTGCAATGCGCATGATTGGCATTGAGTTTGAATCCATCTTCATAATCGAAGGTGTGCCCGCGTCGTCTGGCAGGTTTCTTGTAACACGGCTTATTTTGTCGCGAATATCGTTGGTTGCACTTTCGAGGTCAGTTCCATAGTTAAATTCAAGCGAAATTGAAGAAGAACCTTCGGAACTGGTTGAAGTAATGTTTTTGAGTCCGCTGACAGAAACAAGAGAGCCTTCGAGAACCTTTGTTACTGTTTTTTCGACAGATTCAGGACCGGCGTTTGTATAAGTTGTGCGCACGTTGATGTAAGGAGAATCAACGTCCGGCATAAGGCTGATTGCCACGTTTTTTAATGTAAAAAGACCAATAATTCCAAGCAAGGCAAAAACGATGAGCGTTAAAACCGGATGGTCAAGAGTTTTTTTAGAAACCGACATACTTTCCCTCGTCTGTTAATTTTGAGGCTTTACTGAAGAAGTGTTACGAACTTCACTTTTACTGTCTGACTTTGCTGCACCGCCTGCACTTCTTCCGTCCGTAATATCCTGGACTTTAGAACCGTCGCCAAGAGAACTCATTCCCTGGATTACAACCCTGTCCCCATCTTTTAAGCCTTCTGTAATCTGAACAAGGCCGTCAACTTCATTTCCTTTTTTTACCAGCACTTTAGAAACTGTGCTGTCTTCGTTTACAACGTATGCAAAAAAATCATCTCCGTTTTGAACTAAAGCATCGCTGTTCATTACAGGGTAGCCCGAATAATCCTGAGTATAGAGCTTGACCTTTGCAAACATTCCGGCGTTAATGCGCTCGTCGTGGCTGTCAAAGTTCAAAACAACTTCTTTAGTTCTACTTGCAGAATCAACTACCGGACTTACACTTTTTACAGTTGCTCCAAAAACAACTCCCGGGTAGGCTTCCAGGCTAACTTCTGCCTTTAAGCCTTTTTTTAGAACTGCAACATAGCGCTCAGGAACGTTCGCCGTAATCTGCAAATTGTTTATGTCGCCGATTATTGCGATTGCGCTGCTGGTTGTTACCTTTGTTCCGTTTTTTATTGGAGTAGAAATTATGCTTCCGGAAATTGGAGCGTAAACCGGGCTTGAGCGGTAATTTGTTCCAGGTTCGCTCGGGTCAACATAGGCAATTACATCATTCTTTTTTACGCTAGACCCCAAGGCAACCGAAGTCGAAATAACTTTTCCGCCCATATCCGGAAAAACAGACACAGAGTTTTCGCTTTCAACTTCGCCATTTGTGTTTACGTAGCCGTGCAGGGTTTTTACATTAACCTGCATTGTCTTTACAGAAACAGTTGCTCCACTACCTCCCCTTGCGCCTCCTGGGGGCATTGCACTTCCGCCAGATTTTAAAACCGTATTTGAAAGAACAGCCACAACTGCCACAGCAATAATTGCAACAGCGGCAACAATCCACGAAGTCTTAATTTTTTTATTTTCTGCCATTTTTTTCTCCTTCTGTTAGTCCTTTAAGAGTGAACCAATATCAACACCGAGAGTGTTTTCCAGTTCCATTATGTTTTTTGTAAGAGTAAGAATTTCGCTGTTGAGCGTTACCTGAGCCGACAAAAGCGTATTGTTTGCGCTCTGCAAAGATAAAAGGTCTTTAGTTCCGCGGTTGTAGGCTTCGCTCGTCATATCATAAGTTTTTTGAGCAAGTTCAACATTCGCCTGCTTATACAAAATTGACGACTGACTTTGTTCAATCGACCTTAAGGCAGAATTAACAGTCCGCATAAAAGTTTTGCGTTCATCGTCAAGCTGCAATTCGTAATCAGCAACACTGTCTTTTGCCGAATCCACTGCATCATTTTTTGCCGACCACGGCAAAGCTCCGTCCAGAGGAATAGACGCAGACAATCTTACAGAAGAACTTTTTGCAGCGTCTTTAGTAGTTCCGTCAGAACCTGCGTACCAGCTTCCGTCGCTCCAGGAAAAAGATGCACTTAAACTTGGAGCAAAGGCGGAAAACCTTTTATCCAAAACAGAGTTCTTTGCGCTTTCGAGTTTTAATTCAAGATTTTTAATTGAAGAAGATTTGTAGTTTTTAATATCAAGTTCAATCTTTTTAAGATAAAGACAGTCATCGAGAGAACCAGTCAATTCAACTTTGTCATTAAGCATAAACCCCAGGACCTGTTTAAAACTGTCCATTGCATTTTTGTAAGTTGTGCGGGCACTTTCCACAGTAGGAATTTTTGATTTGTAGTTAACTTCGGCACTCAGGGCATCAACTTCGCTCAAACGTCCGGAATTATATTTTGCAAGATTATTTTCGTACTGAGTTTTTGCAATCGCAAGGTTTTCTTCCTGAAGTTTAATGTTTTCTTTTGAATACAAAAGCTCGTAATAAGCTTCGCGTACCGAAAGTTCTATTTTGCGGACAGCTTCGTCAAAAGAAAGTTTGTTCTGCTCATAGGAAATCTTTGCGCTCTGCATTGTTGTATAAAGATTGGCAGACAAATTTAAAGAAGCAGTTGCAGAAATATCAAAAGAAGCACTGTAACTAGAAGTCTGATCACCGCCGGTTAAACCGTCCATTGGAACTGTAGAACTAGCCCCAACCGACAGCGACGGACTGAGCGAATTCCAGCTGTGATCTTTTGTACGTTTTGCAGCATCAAGCGTAATTTTCTGCTGCTTGACCGAAACATTGTTTTCTTTTGCAATTTTTACTGCATCTTCCACAGAAAGCTGATATTCCCTGCCTTCATTTTCCCGGGCAAATCCAGAAAACGTAACTGCAAAAACCGCAAACAAACTAAATAAATAAAAAACAGATTTTTTCATAATTTTTCCAACGAGTCCTTATTTTAGCGTCGGTCAAAAAACTATTCTTTAATAGAAATTAAATTAAAAATAAGAAAAATCTTAAATTTTCAGGGCGTGCCGGCAACAAGTTGCCGTCGGGCGTTGCGGCATCCTGTCGCAACGCCCCTCCAATTCCTCACGCGGAAAGCACACTTGTTGTCATTTGGCTGACGGTTTTACAATTTTGTCAGTTACCTTTAAACAAAAAAAGCATTGTGCCGTCACTCAACACAATGCTTTTAATTTTTACAGCCAACTCCCGGACTTGAACCGAGTACCTGCTCGTTACGAGGGAGCTGCTCTACCAGGTGAGCTAAGTTGGCGAATGTGGGATATATTATACAAAATTCCGGGTTTAATCAATCCGATGTTTAAGGGCGAACCGGTCAACTTTTGGCGTGCCAGCCTGAGCTTCGCTATTTTTGCCTTTTATTGATTTTTTTATTGCATTTCGCAAAAATTGTGCTATGAAAAATAGTTTTAACACTGTAGACCTTATGCTTTCTAAGCCGGTCGGTCCGCTTATCATAAAAAATGCAATTCCTACAATAATTATCATGATGGTAAGCGCCATCTACAACACTGCTGACACTTTTTTTGTAAGTCAGCTTGGCACTAGTGCTTCCGGAGCTGTCGGAGTCGTTTTTTCGCTCATGACGCTGATCCAGGCCGGAGGTTTTTTAATTGGCATGGGCTCTGGCTCTATCCTTAGCCGCGCGCTTGGCTCTGGCGACATAAAAAAAGCTCAGACCCTTGTTTCCACCGCAATCGTAACGGTTTTTAGCCTTGGCGTTGTTTTTTCAATTCTTGGAACTGTTTTTAACGTTCAGCTTGTAAAAAGCCTTGGAGCAACGCATACAATTCTTCCTTATGCGATTGATTACGCGCGCTACATTATTTTAGGCTGCCCGTTTATGATGTCTTCGTTCGCAATGAACAATCTTCTGCGTTTTGAAGGCAAGGCTTCGCTTTCTATGTTTGGAATGGTCAGCGGCGGCATTTTAAATATGCTTTTAGACCCGCTTTTTATTTTCGTGTTTAACATGGGAATTTCTGGAGCCGCCATTGCAACTTTAATAAGTCAGATTGCAAGCTTTATAATTCTCTTTTCGATTCACGCTTTTAACAAGTCTGTCGTAAATTTTACGCCTAAGGCAATTTCTAAAAAAATAAGTGTTTACACAGATATTGTTACGACAGGTCTTCCGAGCCTTTTCAGGCAGGGCTCAACTTCTGTTTCCAATATTTTTATGAATATGGGCGCTGCAAAATACGGAGCTTTAATGGTCGGCTTTGCTTTAACAAGCGCACAGACAGCCGATGCCGCAGTTGCCGGAATGTCAATCAGCAACAAAATCTGCCAGCTTATAATGTCGGTTGCTATCGGGCTTGGCCAGGGATTCCAGCCGGTTTGCGGAATCAACCTCGGAGCAAAAAAATATGACCGCGTAAAAAGCTCAATTTCGTTTTTGATAAAAGTAATCACAGCGTGCATGTTTGTTCTAGGGCTTGCAGTTTTTATCTTTGCGCCGCAGATTGCGCGCACTTTCCGCGACGACGAGGCAGTAATAAAGGTTGCCTCCCTTGCACTAAGAATGAGCTGCTGCATTTTGCCGTTCCATTCGCTCATTTTTGGAACTTCCATGCTTTTGCAGACTGCCGGGGCAAAAGTTTCGGCGACAGTTCTTTCTTCTTTGCGCCAGGGAATTGTTTTTATTCCGCTGATTTTTATTTTGCCGTATGCCTGCCGGCTCGTTGGAGCAGCCCCGATTTACGGAATTATGCTGACCCCGGCTTTAAGCGACTTTATCAGCGCGCTTATAATGCTGCCGTTTTTAATTAAATACGTAAGAAAACTCGGAAAGTAAAAATTGCGACAATACGCGTGAGGGGATAAGTGCGCCCCCTTCGAAGCATAGCTTCTCGGAGACTCGCTAAAAACAGCCCACTGGGCTATTTTTACGGCTTACGCCGTCGCTCCCTATGTCGCGCACAAATCGCAAGCGATTTGTGCGGTTCAACTGTCTCTAGTGCCCTCCCTGGCACCAATGAACCGTACTTGCCGAATAGCCCGACGGCAACTTGTTGCCGGCACGCCCGTATTACCTGTATTATCCGGCTATTCTTCGTGGGATTTTCTTTTGTCTTTGTACATTGCCTGGTCTGCAAGGCGGAGCGCGTCTGCAAAAGGCAAAGAATCGTCTTCTATGGTGCAGGCGCCAAAAGCGGCAGTCAAAGTTAAAACATCGTCGCTGCGCTCCTTAAAGCACTTTTTTATTTCCTCGATTAGGTTTTGCGCCTTGTCTTGGGAACATTTAGTGCAGAAAATCAAAAATTCGTCGCCGCCAAGCCTCATTGCAATACAGCCTTCGGGCAGAGTGTCTTCGATTGCTCTGGCTGTCCTTGTTAAAAGACGGTCGCCGTATTCGTGTCCAAGAGTATCGTTCACTTTTTTTAAGAGATTGCAGTCCGCCATTATCAGAGTTACAGGATAGTCTTCTTTTTGGATGTTTCCCTTGCCGCGAGCCTCTAAATAGTTGCGGTTACGGAGCCCGGTCAGCGTGTCTTTAAAGGCAAGCTCTTCAAATTCTTTTTCGAGCCTTGTCCGTTTTGTAATGTCTGTTACAACGCCTACGATTCCGATTATTTTTCCGTCCTTAAAAACCGGATTCTTTTTTATTTCGTAATACAGTGTGCCGCTTTTTAAAGGAAAACTGCTTATAAATTCGCTGCCTTTTCCTGTCGCAAGAATTTTTTTGTCGTCCTCGTAATACTGCCGCCCCAATTCTTCAAAGCACTGAACTTCCAGGTCTGTTTTTCCGATGATGCTGTGTTCGTCCCCGCCGTTCAATGCGCTGCAAACTTTTGTAACAAAACGGTATTTGCATTCAGTGTCCTTAAAAAAAATGTTTGCAGGCACGTCTTCTACAAACTGCAGAATCTTGCCAAAATCCAATGCATCTTTGTCGTACATTTGCTTCTCCGTACACATTCTAAAAATGATCAGTGCATTTGCTTTTTTATACAAGAGTTCATAACAAAAGTTTCTGTTATATAACGTAGAGTTTTTTGGAGCACAATTTGCCCACAACCTTGCAAAGAGCACTCGCCGCTAAATGTCTTCTCACAATCTGGCTTTTCGCCCTTCCGCGTCGTAGCGCTCCATTGTACTGACATTCTCTCACACAGCAAATGCTACGCATTTTCTGCGTTCAACCGTCGTTTTGTGCCGTTCGTGGCACAGACAACAGACTAATGCACATTTTGTTCAGTGAACTATGTCAGTACAACGCCTTCGGCGGGGCTACAATCCAGGCTAGTTTTTGTTTTATGCGGAAAAGCCTTGTACGCTCCCCTTTTACCGGGAGCTCAGAGTCTCCAAAAAATTAAAAAAACTGTATAATGACTTTATGAAAAATTCATTTTCTAAAGTTGCAACTACTTCGCTCAGCCACAAATGGGCAGACGCTACAAAACGCGAAATTCCAATTTATTCACGCGGAAACTCAATCCGCTCAGATTTTGACAGAGACTACACCCGCCTTTTACATTGCCAGGCATTCAGCCGTCTTAAACATAAAACCCAGGTTTTTTATTCACCACACAACGACCACGTCTGCACAAGAATGGAACACGTTCTGCACGTTGCTTCTGTCGCAGATACAATTTCTAAATATCTTGCTCTCAACACAGAACTTTCGCAGGCAATTGCTGTCGGACACGACATTGGCCACGCGCCTTTTGGACACACCGGCGAAGACATTTTAAATTCTCTTATGGAAGCCCGCCCCGGTGCCGCTGCTCCTAAAAAATTCTGGCACGAACGCAATTCACTTTTTTTTGCCGACTACATCGAAACTCTTTCTGACCCTAACGGCACAGAAAAAACACTCAATTTAACTTACGCTGTCCGCGACGGAATAATCTGCCACTGTGGCGAAATCGACGAGCAGGGCTTAAAACCGCGCGAAGACGCAATTAATCTTTACGACATAAAAGTGCCGGGATTTAAAAGACCATTTACTTGGGAAGGCTGCGTCGTAAAACTCAGCGACAAGATTGCATTTTTAGGCCGCGATTTACAGGACGCCCGGCGCTACCACATTTTAGACATGGGCTGCTACCGCCAGCTTCTCGAAATTGTCGGCAGTACGCTCGGCTTTGAACAGGACAAAAAAACTGTAAACACGACAGTTTTAATAAACGACATGATTGTAGACCTTTGTAAAAATTCCAGCCCAGAAAAAGGCCTTTGCTTTAGCGAACCTTATTTTAAGTTTATCCGCGAACTAAAAAGATTCAGTTACGAAAAAATCTATTCGCACTGGCGTCTTCTGGAATTTAAAAACTATGCACAAAACGTGCTCGGCACAATTTACCGCACGCTTATGGGCGTTCAAAGTTTTGCCCAAAACGGAAGAATTCCGCAGGCAATGCGCTACTTTAAAAATCTGAGCAAAACTTTTGAAGACTGGCTCATAAGATATTCAAATTACGACGAACAAGCCGGCTTAGCACGCAAACAAACCCTGCACTACGAAACACCAGTTGTTTTTGACGTATCTAACTACGAAAGCTATCAAAAATGCGTAATTGAATACATTTCCGGAATGACCGACAACTTTGCAATTTCCTGCTACGAAGAAATAATCAGTTTTTAACTAGAGCAGATGTGCAATTTAATAATTCCGGGTGGTATTCAAAATGCATGTTGTCAAAAATTATCCAGTTTCCGCCCCAGATAAAGCCTTCTTTTGCAAAAATGTCGATTACTTTCTGTGGCGGCATCCACCTCTCTTCAAACGGAGTTAGCATCCAGTCTTTTGGATTTTTGTCGCGAGTCCAGCTCCAGAAAATCGCCTTGCCGTTCAATCTTTTAGGCAAAAGGTCAACTGCAATTCCATAAGAATGGAACGATTTTCTGCCAGTGCCCTGTATTACGCGCCAGTTGTAGGCATCTGCCGATTTTAAGTTCTGCAAAAATTGATTTATTTCTTCATCGGTTTTTGCTTCGCTGTAAATTTCTGCTTCAATTCGCTTTAAGTTCGGCTTTATTCTTTCATGAACCTTTGTCGCCTTACCCAAAAATGTTGTATTTACAATGTGATCTTCAATTATTACCCTGGACTTTGCTGCATACAAAAAATCGTAAAAAAACATTGGCGTTCCGGCAGTGTTCTGTCTGTTTTCCGCAGAAGAAAAATTCTTTACTCTTTCAATTTCTTCGTCCGTCAGCGTCTTTGGATCTTTTAATTTTGAATATTCATAAATAAGCGGCCAGTAATTCTCTTTGTTTTCAAGTTCACTTTCCGGCAAAAGCCGGCAATCCGCCCACCAGAACTCTCCTTTTTTTAAGTTATCTTCGCTTTTCGTTTCTGCAAAAAGTGGAGCCGTAACAGTTATAAGCCAGTCCTGTTTTTCGCTGTCAAAAAAAGATTCAAATTTTACGTCGGAATAACTTTTACGAAAAATTTCCAGTTCGGCAGGTTCTGTCTTTTGTGCTGCTGCAAAAAGTTCCTTAATTTGAATTTGCTCAAACGCCTTTTTTTTATATTTTAGAACAGGAACTAAAGTCAAAGTTATAAAAACAGTCAGGCAAATCAATATTTTTTTTAGTTTCAAAGTAAGTCCTTTTTAAAAAATCAAGAGAGATGTTTTTTTTGAAATAATTTTTAAATATTCCGGCAAATGCTGACCGGCCAGTTTTAAGAATTTTATTGCGCTGTCTAAAGCCGAATCTCGAATATCTTTGTCCAGCCTGGAAAGCGATTTTACAATTTGAACTCCGTTTCGCCCCCAGTTTTCTGCAAGTTCGCTGTTTGTGTCTGCCTGAGTTGATTCAAGAGCGCCAAACAAAACTTCGACAAACTGTTCACGCTTGCTTACAGTAAGTTCAACAAACCATTCATTAAAAACCTTATTTAAAAACAAACTTGCTTCCGAAAGGTTTTCGCAAAGTTCAAAATCGTCTGGTTGTGTCTGCCAGTAAATCGGATCGTGCTGCATTATGTTTTTTGCAGAACTTTTTAGCACTTTAAAAGTTGAATCGTGTTCAAAAAACATTCCGACAATTGATTCCTGCGGAAAATAAGATTGCGTCTTTTTTAGCGCCGTTTGAAAATTTTCCTGCTGCAATGTCGATTTTAAAAATCCAGGTCCGTCAAAATTATAGATTTGTTTAAGGCACTTTTGAGCTCTTTCGTTCAGTTTTGCTCCGGCAAAGATTGCAAGATTTCCGCCCTTTGAGTGGCCTCCACAAAAATGTTCAACCCGCTTTAAGTTTTTTATGCTTTCTTCAAGATACAAAAGAGAATCTTTTTGTGCCTTTACTTCACTCATAAAAGCAAGGTTAAAATCTTCCTTCCAGCCAATAATTGTGTCGTCAGTTCCACGAAAAGCTTCAAAAGCAAAATCCGCATTTTTTTGAGTACACAAAAAAGTAAGTGCGCTAAACTGCTCTTCTTCTTTTTTGCTGTAAGTGTTTCTAAATCCTGTTAACAAAAGTGAACCAAACCTTTTAGTCTGCGCACAGACAAACAAAAGTTCTACAGTCCGCGGATTAATTAAAACACCAAGTTCTTTGCGTTCTTCAAAACGGTCATCTGCAAACTTTTCGGCAGCGTCGCTCAATAAAATTTTTGAATTAAAAAGGGGCGAAACAATTCCGCCAAAGTCAAGATAAGAAAGCTGACACAAAATTAAAGCATCAACTGCATTTAACGGACAAACATTAAAAGGAATATCTCCACGCCATTTTACGTATTCAAACAAATCCATAGCTTAAATCTTAAAACGCAGTCAATTTTTGTGCAATTCTGTAAAATTCTGTATACTCAAGTATCCGCAACGTTTCCAGCAACCTTGCAAATTCATTTTTGTGCGTTAAAATTCAAGAGATTCAAAACGAGGCTACAAAAAAAATGCTAAAACTAAAACAAAATCCATTTAAATATCTGTTCATTTTTCTTGCGGGATTTTTTCTTATCTGCCTTTGCGCCCAGATTGCAAAAATAAAGTCGGACAACAAGCGTGAACACAAAACCTATATCGAAGCAACAGCAGGAATTCAGTCTTTTTTCAGAAACAAAAAGAATTTTTCAATATATTTTGAAATTCCAGATCGCAACCAGAACAGCGCAGCCCCGAAAGTAAAAAACAGCTGGTTTGACAAAGACTTAAACGAATGGGGAGCACAGTACGACATTTATATCGAAAACGACTCTCAGGCAGAGCTTACAGACTGGAAGCTAAAAATAAACCTTCCGTCTTCTTTCAGGATCGACTCCTACTGGAACGTCGCAAATGATTTACAGGAAGTTCATTCTGCCATAGAAAATTCAATAACCGTGCGCGGAATCGACGCTGCCTTAAACACAAAAATTTCAAATCTTGTTCCAGGCAAAATCGGCTTTGTCCTCTACACTCCGCAGTTAATCGAAAACTGCAGTTTTGAGCTTTTTTATAAATTGAATCTGCCGGTTTTAAAATCCCAGCAGGTAATAATTCTGCTTGTCTGCTTTATTGTGAGCATTATTACGCTTTTTGTTTATTCGCTTTTTGACTTTATGCTCAGCCGACAGAAAAAACAGGCTTCTTCAACAATCCAGACACTTATCCGCCTTATTTCAAATTTTATCGACGCCAAAGACCCGTACACAAAAGAACATTCTTCCCATGTCGCAAAATATTCCAGGATGATTGCAGAAAGAATGGGAATTTCCGGAGAAGAGCTGCAGAACATTTACTGCATGGGGCTTTTGCACGATGTCGGCAAAGTCCGCATTCCAGACCAGATTTTACGAAAGCCAGGAAAACTAACCGACGACGAATGGCTGATAATGAAGCAGCACACAATTTACGGCGCGCAGGTTCTAAACGAGGTTAAGCATATTCCGGAAGTAAACGAAGCAGTTTTGTACCACCACGAACGCTACGACGGCAAAGGCTATATGACAGGCTTAAAGGGCGAAGAAATTCCTCTCGTCGCAAGAATTATCTGTGTTGCAGATTCCTACGACGCAATGGCAACCGACCGCGCCTACCGTAAAGCGCTTTCCAGGGAAGTAATTTTAGACGAGCTTGAAAAAAACAAAAACATTCAGTTTGACCCGAAAATCGCAGAAATCATGATACAGCTCATAAAAGAGGGAAAAATTTAGTCCACAAAAGGCAACATCTGCTGTTTATACTTTACGCATAAACTTAAACAAAGGAAAAACAACAGATGAACACAATAATAAAAATAATCTACGGCTGCATAATCTTAGTAGAGTCATTCGTATTCTTAAAATTCCATGCGCATAAGATAAAGTGCATGGCGGAAAGATGAAGGCGGAATGGAGAAGCTTGTTTTTTCAAGACAGGCTTTTTCTACCGGCAAAAGATTTTAAGGTACATTCATTTTTTTCATCCTTAATTAAAAAAAATTCATTCTATTCATCTTTCTTTTCCAGACTTTCTATAAATGTTTTCAGTCTGTTTCTGTCTTCTTCGAGTTTGTCGCCTTTAAAGTAAATTTCTACAAATATTACAGTTCTAGTTTCTTCGTGCCATACGAATATTATTCGAATTCCAGACTTGTTACCTCTTCCGGGCAGACTTTTGCAGGCGAAATTTCGGACTTTGCTTGCTTTATATTTTTTTCCGCAGAATTCTTCACTTGGAAGAAAAGCTGTAGAAGGAACATTTATTTCGTAAAAAGTTTCTATGCTGAATTTTTTGAATGTCTCAAAATCTTCTGTCAAAGTTCTGAAACGTTTTTGAAGAGTCTTAAAATCTTTTTCAAATTCTGCAAGACAAATATATTTAATCATCGCCCTCTTCGTATACCCTCACAGAAGTTTCTGGGGTTCTATAGAAAACGGATTCATAGTCAAGGACTTCCCTGTCTTTTGCTCCAATCCACGGAATATCTTTATGAGAAAGTGCTGAAAGTTCTGTTGTCGTTCTTCCGGAATATTTTTCCAGTTCCGAATCAATAAATTCAAGTTCCTGAGCAGAAAGAAGCTCCAGATTTGGGTTTACAAGAGGAAAGTATTTTGTCATCTCGTGGTTGTAAAATTCGCTTTTTACTTTCTCAATCTGACCATCCTTTATCATCTGTTCGCTTAGTTTTGCAAAATCAACAGGAGTCGGTCCGAAAGTATTTTTTATATATGAAAGCCCCATCAACTGCTTTTCATAAAGCTCATAGTAATCAAAATCTATAAAATAAAAGAGCTTGTAAAGAACTGTCTGCTCTACATTAGGCTTTGCGCCGACTTTTGCAAGAATATACAGAAAAACCTGTTTGAATTTTTCTATATTGTTTTCTGGGATACTGATTCTTATGTCAGACTTTTCATTTTCTCCATTGGAAGCGGATTTTTTTATGTCGTACCTAGGCTCTGAGGGCAGTTTATTGTCAATAATGCAAGAATAGTCAACGTCAAAAATTTTAGAAAGCGACCTTACAATTTCCAGAGGCATCTCGGCAGTGCCATTCTCGTATTTTATGTAGCTCTGCCGAGACACTCCAAGTTTTTTTGCCAGCTCTTCCTGAGAAAATAAATTCTGTTCCCGCAATATTTTTACAACAGTTTCCATACTTTCAACATATGCGTCATCTGCATTGCTGTTAAGCAAAAATTACAACGAGTTGTAAAGATAAGTATACTTGTATGCTATGAACAGGATGTCTTCTGTCAGAAATCTTTATGTTTTTTTTCTGCGACATTCTGTAATCCATAGTCTTGTTTAATATCGTATGTATATTTTTGCTCTTTGCCAAAAAGCTCCAAATTCGGTGCGTCACGCATAAAATCCTGCAAAATCATGTTTGCGTATTTTGACGGAATAAAAACATATTCCAGTCCACTTGCCGAATACATCTGTTTTGCATACTGAACTTTTGCCTGCGTGCTTGCCTTTTCAATCAGATTTTCGCCCTTGATTTCCACGATATAGTACTTGCCGTCGTTCAGTTCCACCAGAAAGTCCGGGTAATAGGAACGGAGCGTATGCAGTTCCGGGTCGATGTAGTGGACATAAAAATCGCTCTGCCCGTTGGTGAGCATTCCGGTGAACCAGATGTGCCTGATGT
>CAVJSA010000031.1:0-5069 GCA_963651875.1 Lachnospiraceae bacterium
TAATTTGATTCTGCGGCGCCTGGCAGACCAATGTCTTTGCGGTAGAACATTCCTTCAAAAGAAATGCCTTCCATTGCGCTGTAGGCTTTTTTCCATGCTTCGTCAAATGTTGAACCGTGAGCAGAGCATGCAAGAACGCGGCCACCACTTGTTAAAAGTTCGTTGGCTTCGTTTTTTACAGCACCAGCAATAAAAACTTTTGCCGGAGTAGATTCAATCTTTGCACTGTCCAGGCTGATTTTTTTGCCCTTTGCATATTTGAGCGGATAACCGCCGCTTACTGCAACTGGAGCTACCTGGAATCCTGTCTTCCATTTTAAGTCAAAGTCTTTGAGTGTTCCGTCGGTAATTGCAAGGCACAAATCAACAAAATCAAAGTTCATCATTGGCAAAACTGCCTGAGTTTCCGGATCGCCTAAGCGCACATTGTATTCAAGTGCTTTTGGACCGTCTTTTGTGAGCATAAGCCCAAAGAAGATAAATCCGCGGTAGTCCATTCTTTCTTCGATAAGACCGCGCAGAGTTGGTTCAAGGATTGTTTTATTAAAAGCGTCCATTGTCTGCCCGGTAACGTCCTGAGGAGGGCAAACGGCACCCATTCCGCCGGTATTTGGACCTAAAGCGCCGTCGAGCAGGCGTTTGTGGTCGCGTGCTGGTA
Source organism: Lachnospiraceae bacterium (assembly GCA_963651875.1). Classification (GTDB taxonomy): domain Bacteria; phylum Spirochaetota; class Spirochaetia; order Treponematales; family Treponemataceae; genus Treponema_D. The sequence goes on from CAVJSA010000031.1 coordinate 659, forward strand.
AAAATGCCTTAATGCAGGCTTTGCCGTTTTTTGCAGTTTCTTCGGTAACGCTTACAGCCGCAAGAACAGAAATTTCAACGCCCTGCAAATAATCTTCGATTACTAATTTTTTGCCCGCATTGCCAAATTCTCCGTCCATCATATCAACAACAGCTTTTTGTGCTTCTTCTTCAGTTTTTGCAACTACAACGCCTTTTCCGGCAGCAAGACCGTCGGCTTTTACAACAATCGGAGCTCCATGTTTTGCTACGTATTCAAGAGCCTTGTCTTTGTCGGTAAAAGTTTCGGAACCGGCACAGGCAACTCCGTGGTTTTTCATAAATATTTTAGAAAGGTCTTTAGAAGCTTCGAGGGCAGCGCCTTTTGCTTTTGGACCAACAGTTGGAATTCCTGCTGCCCACAGTTCGTCTGCAACTCCCTGAGCAAGAGGATCTTCCGGGCCAACAACAGCAAAATCAACCTTTTCTGCTTTTGCAATTTCTACACTGTTTCCTTCAATGTTGCGGCATTTGTTTTCGGTTGCAGTTCCACCGTTTCCAGGAACACAAATTACTTCATCAATTTTTGAACTTTGAGCGAGTCTCCATGCGATTGTGTGCTCGCGTCCACCGCTACCAATTACAAGTGCTTTCATAAAAAAAATACTCCGTGCGTTTTAATTCCCAACAAAGAGAGAAAATGTCGAGTTTTAGTAAAGTTTGTTAAACAAGTTTTGTACTTTAGAACCTGTCTTAAGACACAACTGTTTAATTTTTTATATCATATCGAAATTCAAAGAATTTGTCAGAAACTTTGCAACCAAAAGTGCAAATACAACTTTTTCTTTTGCAAAAGTTCTTGCCGGTTTGTAAATGTCATAACAGAGAAGGGCAGTTATATTTTCGTTTTCGTCTTTTGCAGTGTATTCAATTATCGAAGAAACATTGTTTTGCGCGTACATTGAATGCATTCTTTTGTCTACCGTGTCTAAGTTTGTCGTGTTGTCTAAATGCAGAAAATTGTACGAATTAAAATGATAAAAATATTCATCTTTGTAAGTGTTTAAATAAGTTGTCCTGAAGTCGTGGCGCTTTCCTGTATGGAGCGCAAGTTCAAAATTACCGTCAGCGTCTGTTCTATAAAGCGAAATTTGCGAAACTTCCATGTAAGCGCACATTTTTTCGAGAATCGCGCTCAGATTTTTTTTGCAGTCTGTATACATTAAATCCAGAATCTGCCTTTGAGAGTCGGCGTCGGCGTTGTAAAACATTCCGGCTTTTTTTAGAGGTTTGTCCGCTTCGTTTTTTATAATAACGGCATCGTGCATTTCCGGTTTATAGATAATGTAGCAGTTTCGACCCTTGTTTTTTGCAATGTAAAGGCATTTGTCCGCAAGTGCAAAAAGAGAGTCGTAGTCGCTTGTATTGAGCGGACTTCGCGCAACTCCCATTGAACACGTAACAACCGACGAAAGTTCGGGCGAGTTTACTGCCCAGTTTATTCCAAGACGAATACTCCGCGTTACCTTGCGAATTTCTTCTTCTTCCGTCGTATTTAAAAGCAAAAGAAATTCATCGCCGCCGATTCTGCCACAAATTCCGCTACCATCTTTTTTTAGGGCGTCTTTAATAACTCCGGCAACGGCTGTAATAACCTTGTCTCCATAAGCGTGCCCGAACGTATCGTTAAATTCCTTAAATTTATCAATGTCCAGAACAATCATTGAACACGGCTCTTTTAACACATTCACCTTGTGCTTAGCCTGTTCTGTGATTGCTTTTTTATTAAAAAGGTCTGTAAGTCCGTCCTTGCTTTTTGTAAAAAGATTTTCTTCACTTAAAACTTCTTCATCGTATAAAAAAGTTCCGACAACGATTTGTTTTTCTTTTAACTGACAGATTTTTGGCAAAACCGTAATTTTTTTGTTGTTGTCGAGTAAAAAATCATAGGCTTTTTTGGTTTTAAACTTTTGAATATCAAAGATTAATGTCGAAAAATTAGTTGCAGTCTGCTCGTCCTTTAAGCAGAAATTAAAATTAGTTGCAATGTAGTTTTTAAATTCGTTAGCAAACCCTCGAAAAATGCCTGTCAGCATTCTTGTGTGTTTAAGCTCAAACGCCTGACCGTCGTAAACAAAATAGTAGCGTTCAAAAGTCTTTAAAACTGCAGAAAGTTCCGAAGTTTCTTTTTGCAAAAGGTTAAAATTTTCTTTGGCTAGTTCAAAAGGGTAGAGTCTTACAAAAAAGAGATTTTTTTCAGTGCGTTCAATGTCAAAAATAAAATCGCCTTCAGCTGTATCCGAAAAAAGTTTTAATACAAAATTGTGGCTTCCTTTTGCCGGCAGATTCGACAGAAAGGTTTTTAAGTTTTTGGCATCGCCACTGTCCATAAATGGCTCAAGATTGATTTTTACATCTGTAACGTCAAAAAGACTTGCAAAATTTCTGTTTGCATTAAGTACATTTAGTTTTTTATCAACACTAAAGGCAACGTCCCGAATCCGCGTATTTTTAAAGGCTGGCATTTTTGTATTCCTTTGTTTTTAATTTTTAGCCCTTTTTACATAGACTTATTATATCACTGTTTTTTTTATTGAAGATTTTAAAATTTCTTTTTTTTCTGGAGCACAATTTTTTGCCCGCATCCCGTGTTGCAAAGTTCCGCGCTTGCGCGCTCCATTGCAAGCTTTGCTTGCAACGCTCTGCGCTTTTCCACCCGGGGCTAGGATTTTTTTGTAAAAATAATTGTGCACTTAGCCCCGCCTTTTTAATTTTTACAGTAAAATTAAACTCATAATGAAAGATTTTTTTACATATTTTGCCTTGTTTGCAGTCTGCGTTATTTTAATTGTGCTTCTCAGGTTTTTGTATTTAAATTCACAAAATAAAAGGAAAGAAAAACAGGCATTAAATAACTTAAAAAAACAAAAAAACGAAGACGGAAGCTTTTCTTTTGTGCGCTGCCCTCTTTGCAATACTCCGCTTGCCAAAGGAGAAGATTTATTCAGTCAGGTTTTTAGACCAATGACTGTAAACGATCAGCGCATGCACATTTTAGGCTGTCCGCATTGCCATCCGGTCTGTAAGCCAGGAGTAAAAAGAGCGTGCCCTGTCTGCCACAATCCTGTAGAAAACGGCAGTTATTTAGTTGCAAGGCTTTTTAACAAAACAAAGGACAACAAAAAGCACGTAATTGTAACCGGCTGTAGAACCTGTTGTTCTCCGCGTAAGGGATAGGAAGGGCGCCAAAGGCGATGTTTATTGCAAGTGCGTCTTGCAATAAACATTGGAGCGCGTAGCGCGGAACCCTGGATAGCCCGGTCTGCCACCTGTGGCAGATACGCCCAGATAAAAAAAAGACCCTCAGCAAAACTGAAGGTCTTTATAATGCTTAACTTAAGCTGTCTGTTTACTAGCGCAAGAGGCTGAGTACGTTCTGTGCACTCTGGTTTGCCTGAGCCTGCATAGCAGTTCCTGCCTGTGTAAGAACCTGGTTCTTTGTAAAGTCAACCATTTCTTTAGCCATGTCTGTATCGCGGATGCGAGATTCAGAAGCCTGGAGGTTTTCTACACCAACATTAAGTCCTACAACTGTCTTTTCGAGGCGGTTCTGGTAAGCACCGAGGTCAGCGCGCTGTTTGTTAATCTTCTGCAATGCGCTGTCGAGTGTTCCGATTGCGCGGTTTGCTTCGTCTGGAGCAGAAAGAGAAAGGATTTCTTCTGAACCAACGTTGCGCAATCCGAGAGCTGCTGCAGACATTGTTCCGATAAATACCTGTGTTCTCTGGTCCATGTTTGCACCAATGTGGAACCACATAGAACCTGTAACTGCGTTTTCTCCAGTTGCCTGAGCAAAACGTCCTGTAAGCATATTCATACCGTTGAACTGAGCCTGTGAAGCAATGCGGTCAACTTCTGCTACGAGCTGGCTAACTTCAACCTGGATCATCATGCGGTCTTCGTCAGAATAGATACCGTTTGAAGACTGAACAGCAAGTTCGCGGATTCTCTGAACGATGTCAGTTGTTTCCTGCAAGTAACCTTCTGTTGTCTGAATAAAAGAAATGCCGTTCTGTGCGTTTGTAGAAGCCTGGTTCATACCACGGATCTGTGCACGCATTTTTTCAGAAACTGCAAGTCCAGAAGCGTCATCACCAGCGCGGTTGATTTTCATGCCTGATGAAAGCTTTTCCATGTTTTTTGTGTTGCTGAGTTCTGAAAGTCCTGTAGAACGCTGTGCAAACTGAGCACTCATGTTGTGATTGATAACCATAATTTATCTCCTTGTAAGATCTGGTCTAAATACTACAGACTTGTTCTCTCGTACAACGTCTTGTAGTCCCCGGGTTTACCACCCTATGCTAAATTTATCGGAGATAAAAAAATCGACTTTAGAAAAAAAATAAAAAAATTGAATAAAAGTTTACTGTCAT
>CAVJSA010000031.1:5292-29330 GCA_963651875.1 Lachnospiraceae bacterium
TGTCATTGTCGTGCCCAGACACGGCAATCTAAAAACTGCTTCTTCCTCTAAAGGAACGGGCGAGCGTAAGGCGGTCAATGTATTCAAGGTCGCCGCCAACTGGCAGGCCGCTGGCAAGGCGCGTAACTTTTACGCCTTCAATTCCAGAAAGAATTTTCTGAATATACATTGCAGTTGTGTCGCCTTCTACCGTCGGATTTGTCGCAAGAATTACTTCTTTTACGCCTCCGTTCTGTACGCGTTCAACCAGGCTTTGAATGTTAAGCTGCGACGGCCCAATGCCTTCTAGTGGAGCAATTACACCGCCAAGAACGTGGAACAATCCGTTAAACTCGTGAGAATTTTCAATAGTTGCAACGTCCTGCGCCTGTTCTACAACGCAGATAATACTCTTGTCGCGCAGTGGATCGCTGCACACCGGGCACGGATCATTTTCTGTCCACGAACCGCAGATTGAACACGGTTTTATGCGCTGCTGCAAGGTTTCGATTTGTTTTGCAAAACGGCTGACCCAGGTAGAGTCTGCCTTTAAAATATAATTTACGAGACGTCCGGCGCTTTTTTTGCCGATTCCCGGCAGGCGCGAAAAACTGTCTGTTAATTCGTCAATTGCGTTCAACTTAGAGCCCCATGTTCATATTGCCCATTAAAGGGCCGGCCATTTCCTTAATTTTTTCCTGAACCTTTTCTAAAGCGTCGTGGGTTGCAGCAATAATCAAATCCTGCAACATATTTACATCGCGCGGATCTACGCAGATCGGGTCAATCTTAATTGCTGTCATTTCAAATTTGCCGTTCAGAGTTACCTGAATCATATTTCCGCCGGAAGAACCGGTTGCGCTTATATTCTGCAGGTTGTCCTTCATCTGGTTCATTGTGCCCTGCAAGTCTTTAAGGTTTTTTACAAGATCAAATGGATTCATCGTCATCTTCCTCTGTTGTTTCGTTAGTTAAATTATTATTTTCCGGAGAATCGTCAGAATTTTCTTCTCCGTCATTTTGTTCAATTTCTTTAGGTTTTGCCGATTCCGTCCGTTCACCACTTGCAACAATCTGCCCTCCAAAAAGAGAACACAAAAGCTGAATCTCGTAAGGTGCATTTTCGACAGAAGATTCCTGAACAGTTTGCGCCAAAGTTATCTTAAACTGTACGTGTTTTCCCAAAATTGCCGAAATCTTTTGAGCAATTTCGCCCGACTGTTTAACAATCTGCATTAAAGTAAAGTTTGACGTAACAGTCGTTTTTATTGTGTTTCCGTCTAAAGTCCAACTGCCTGTTCCATTGAGAGTTGTTGAAAGCAAAGCCGTTTTTTCGCTATGAGAAAGCTGTTCGATTACAGTCTTTTTTAGCGTCTCCATGTCGCCTGCCGGTGTATTTACAACTGGTTCTGCCGGTTCATAAATCGGAGGAATTTCGCCTTCCGGCGCTGCAGAAAAATCACTAAAAGTGTCTGGCGGACTTGCGTCGTCTGGAGCATAAGAGCCTTCCATCGGAGGAATTCCAGAAAAAAAGCTTTTTGCAGGTTTCGCTGTTGTCTGACTAAAAGCTGTCTGCTGAGCCGTTGCGCCCGGCTGTGTCCATGCACTTGTTTGTGGCGCTGCACTTTGGTGAGCCGCTGATTGATCAGGCGGTTCAGCGCCGCCACGACTAAAAGACTGGCTGTTACCAGAGTTTTGAGTATTTGTTCCAGATAAAAGTAAGGCTTTTGCCTTATCAATTGCAGATTTTACTTCTGCCGGCGAAACATACTGACTCAGCCAGCTTAAGCGGCTAAAGGCAAGTTCAAGTTCGTAGCGCGGACTTAGTGAATATCGTATGTCGCGGTAAAGCTGAAGAAAAATACTGATTGCCCGTTCAAGTTGAACGCTGTTCCACGTCTGTAAAACAGTTTTGCTGTAGCGTTCGGCACTTTGCCCTAAAAGCGATTCTTTCGTAATTCCGTTTTTTATAAGCAAAAGAGAACGCAGATAGTCAGTTGCGTTAGAAATTAACTGTTCAATCGAAATTCCTGCCTGCAAAAAAGTGTCGAGTTTTTCGAGTGCGCTCTGAGAGTTGTTCTGTGCACAAAATTCAAAAATTTCGTTTAAGCGGTCAACACCAACAAGACCTAATTTATCGCGGATTTTATCGTATGTAATTTTGTCTCCGCTAAAGGCTGCAACCTGATCAAAAAGAGTGTAGGCGTCGCGCATTGAACCGGTTGATTCGCGCGCAATCCAGTAAAGGGCTTCGGATTCAGCTTCGATTCCAATTTCTTCGGCAGCAAGGGCAAGCTGTTCCTTTACTTTTTCGATTGGAACAAGCCTGAAGTTAAACTGCTGACAGCGGCTTTTTATGGTTGCCGGCACTTTCTGCAATTCCGTAGTTGCAAAAATAAAAATAACGTACGGAGGCGGCTCTTCAATAGTTTTTAAAAGAGCATTAAAAGCAGAAGTCGAAAGCATATGGACTTCGTCGATTATATAAATTTTATAACGGCAACTTTGTGGAGGAAAAAGAACTTCGTCTTTAATTTGTCTTACATCGTTTACAGAAGTGTTTGACGCACCGTCGATTTCGATAACGTCTGTGCAGGTCCCTTTTGTAATTTCTAAACACTGCTGGCATTTTCCGCAGGGACTTGCGGTCGGACCTTCTGCACAGTTAAGGGCTTTTGCAAGAATACGGGCAGTAGAAGTTTTACCACAACCTCTTGGTCCAGAAAAAAGATAAGCATGTGCGATTTTTTTTGATTGAATGGCATTACGGAAAGTTTCCGCAACAAATTCCTGACCAACAAGGTCTTCAAACTTTTGTGGTCTGCGCCTGGTGGCAGTTACTTCATAAGACATAGCAAAAGAATACCTTAAAAAGCATAAATTCTCAATATTTTAGATTTACGGAGCGCATTTTGCAGAAAACCGGGCACGGTACAGATTGCGCCTTGTTTTTTTTATTTTCCCGCTTTCCACGATTTACATTCTACTGACATTCTGTCAGTAGAACGCCTTCGGCGTCGTTACAATCGGGGCTAGGTTTAGTTTTATCGCCTTACCAGCCGCCGCTTGCTCCACCACCGCCGGAGCTTCCGCCTCCGCCGCCACCAAAGCCGCCTGAGCCACCGCCACCAAATCCTCCAAAACCACCACCAAAGCCACCTCTGTGGTCATGTCTTGAAGTATCTACATAAAAACCACCGCGTGGCGGTCTTCTGTTATGCGACTTTCTTATCGAAGTAACTGTAATAACTATAAAAAACGCAGCCCAGATTAAAAACATAACTGCAGCGATTGAACTTTCGTCTTTGTCGCTGTCTAAAGAATCCACGCTGCTGGTTATTTCTTCGTCGCCAGTGGCGTAACCTGCAATTGTTTCTACGCCGGTTTTAATTCCTGCTGAATAATCTCCGTTTTTAAATTCCGGGGCAATAAAGTTTCTTATGATTAAACCGCATTTTGTGTCGGTTAAAACTTCTTCAAGTCCGTAGCCAACTTCAATACGCAAAGAACGGCTGTCCATGGCAACTAACAAAAGAATTCCATTGTCTTTATTTTTTTGACCAAGTCCCCATTTTTCAAAAACCGAGGTTGCGTATTCTTCAATCGTTAAATCTTCGCCGGCAACCTCTTTAATTGAATTCACCGTAAAAACTGCAATCTGTACGCCCGTTTTTTTGTTTATAGATTCAAGATAAGTTTCCAGCTGAGCTTTTGTGGCTGAATCAATAATATTTGCATTGTCCATAATCCACGCCGTCTGAACAGGAACATTCACCTTTGCAAAAACTAAAGACGGCAGGGCAAAAAAAACAATCAAAAGAACAAAACGCAGAGAATTAAATAATTTTTTTTCTTTAAGCATAAAAAACTTCCAAAGTTTACACTTGCACGGTTAAGACGTTATTTTAAAATTGAACAGACGGCGCTTTTGATGCAGAAGAGTCAGCTTCAAAATAAGCCTTTTTTTCAAAACCGTTCATATTTGCAATAATATTTGCCGGAAACTTTCGGATAAAAGTGTTGTAAGATTTTGCAGCTTCGTTAAAACGTCTGCGTTCTGTAGAAATTCTGTTTTCTGTGCCGGCAAGTTCGTCCTGCAAGGCTAAAAAGTTTTCGTTTGCCTTTAATTCAGGATAATTTTCTGTAACGGCAAGCAATCTCTGCAAACTGGAACTCAATTCACCCTGAACTTTCTGGAACTCTGCCATTTTTTCCGGATTGTCTGTAATGGAAGAATCAATATTTACAATTCCACCGGCGCGGCTTCTTGCCTGAGTAACCTGAGTAAAAACCTCTTCTTCGTGGCTTGCATAACCTTTTACAGTGCTTACAAGGTTTGGAACAAGGTCAAGGCGACGCTGATATTGATTTTCGACCTGGCTCCAGGCAGCGTTAACGTTTTCTTCAAGCCCAACCATTTTGTTGTAATTGCCGGCAAAAAAACTATAAAGGGCAAAAACTACAACCAGAATTACACCAGCAGTAACGCAAACCTTAGTTAAAGATTTTTTAGCAGATTCATTCATAAAGCCTCCCGTAAAAACATTTACAGCCATTAAAAAAATAATTTTTTACAATATAAATATAGAAATAATTAGACCACCAGACAATAAAAAGTTTTTGTTTTTTTGGGGGAAGGCTTTGAGTGTCGTGGGCGGGGAAGTCATTCCACGGTCTGACCTAGCCTGTCATTCCCGCATTTGAGTTCTATGTCATTGCCACTCAACTTCTGTGTCCTTCCCTCATCTTGACCAGGGAATCTCTTCCTTCAATAGATTGTCGGGTCAAGCCCGACAATGACAAAAAAAAGAAAGCACGGCAATGACTCGATAGACAAGATTGCCGGGGCAAGGTTAGACAATGACAAAAAAAGTTTACTAGTTACGCGTAAATTTTATGTAATCAACAAGCATTCCGCTTTCGCCGTATTGTATCAGACCGTTTTTCTTGAGTGTAACTTTTACGGTCATGTCGCTGTCTGCAGTTATTGTAAACTGGCAGTTTGTTGTTTCTGTATATGTGCCGGTAGTTGTTGGATAAACTCGTCTGTACATGCTGTTGTCTGCGTCATTGTCACCAAATACAAAGTAAAGGGCATCGCTTGAACTGTCTGGTGCGTTTTCGCACAATACGGCAGAGTATGTTCCTGCTGGTAATTTTGTATAGCAGTAAGCATAAGAGCTTGCATCTTCGAGTTTTCCGGCTTTACCACCAGAAGCATTTGAGTCTGTCGTAATTGCAAAGTTTGTAGACATGTCTTCAAGTTCAATTTTTAAAGTGTCGGAATCTTGTGCAAACTCAAAAATTGGAATTGTTGAATCTTCGGCTACTGTAGAATCTGTCAAATTTATATTATCTGGTTCGTCTGTAAGTCTGTTTTCGTACAAACTCACAAAGTTATCTTTGTAATTGTTTATAAATTCTTCGTAGTCCGGTTCATAAACAATAGAGGCACTTGTTTCGTCGTAACGAGGCTTCCAAGAAACAGCAGTAAATGGCTGTAACTGTGCATTTGAACTTTTAAATGGAGCCGTAAACGTTACTTTTGCAGGAACGCTCTGTCCATTTATTTGTGTTGTGTCAGAAGAAATGCTTATAAACTCGCTAGCTTCAGAATCAGAACTTAATTCTGAATAAGTAACTGAGTAAGATTTAGAGAGCGTTGTAACGTCAGACTCTCTTTTATTAACATAAAAATAAGCAGATTCTGCATCTACGGAGTTAATATTAATGGCTAAGTACCATACAGAAGAATCAGGCATATCTCTCATATGACCGATTCCCTTAATATCTAAACGGAAACGATTTGTATTTTCGTAAACAGAAAACGAAGCAAATTGTGAGTCATTTCCATTTTTTAAATTATATCCATATCTTTTACTGGTAAAGTCATGAGAAAAAGTCCATCTTGCTCGTTCAGACGTTCCTGTAAGAACATAATCTTTAAATAAATTAATTGATTTTAAATTTGAATCATAATATACAGTTTTTCCATCTTCTGAGTAGGAATATTTGATCTCGTTGTATACTTTTTTTGAAAGATCTGTTCCGTATAGTGTTTTAGTATTATTAATCTTGATACAGTTTGCGTAATATTCTAATACTTCGTTTACAGAAAGCTTGTTAAAAGCTGTAATTTTTTCTGCATTAGTACCAGAAGAAATTATATCTGTACCCCAACGGTCATTTGCTCCAAATAAATATTTTTTAGTTTCATCAAAAAATGCGTAATAGACTCTTACAGTTCCACTGTCAGTATTGCGCTTTAAGCAATCATATACTTCAATTAAATTTTCTGCATCAAAATATTCCTTTAACAGATTTACGTGGGCCTGTTTTGTTCTTGTGTCAACATAAAAACTTTCTTTTACGAGCAGGTATTTTGAATTGTTAAGGTCAAATGCTTTACCAATGCCGTAAATATTTTCTTGTGAACCAACTTCTGCAATCAAATTCCAATTTGTGCCGTCGTAAATGTAAGAGTAGCCGTCTGTTGAGTTAAGGTAAGAGTCAAGAAAATTTGGATTAAAAATTACATCTGCGCTTTCTTTTACACCAAGCCAGTTAGAAACAACACATTTTCTTGTAACGTTTTGTGTGTCTTCAAGAACTGCCCAACCTACAGAGGTATAAACGTAAGAGCAGTCGTCTGTTGTGTTGTAGTAAGCGTCAAGAATCTGTGGTTCTGTAATTTCGTTGCTAGAAGAAAATGAGCCAAGCCATGTTGGTAAAAGTTCTTCGTCTGTTGAATCTGTATTTTGATTTCCTTTTACAAGCAGATGCCAGCTATTGTCTGTATAAATGTAAGAACATCCGTCCGTAAAGTTATAATAAACATTAAGATTTTCAGCAGTTTTTGGAGCCGAGTAATGCAAACCGAGCCAGATAATCGAAGTTCCGTCTGCACCATCTGTGCCACTTTTTGCAAGAATCGTCCAGCCACTTGCTGTATAAATATAAGAGCACCCGTCAGTTGTGTTGTAATATGCATTAAGGACAGCTGGATTTTCAATTTCATCGCTAGAGGCAAATGAGCCCAACCAGATAATAGAAAGTCCATCAGCACCGTCTTTGCCGTCGTCTCCAGCACGGGCCAAAAGTTCCCAGCTTGTGCCGTTATAAATATAAGAACAACCGTCCTTCTTATTGAAATAAGCATTCAAATATTGAGGATTTTCTATTTCGTCCGAAGAATCAAATGCACCGAGCCAGACAATCGAAGTTCCGTCAGAACCGTCTGCGCCATCTTTTCCATCGGTATTATTTTTTATCTGTTCAGAAGTAAAAGTTTTTGAACCAGCATTTTTTGTTTCTCCTGCAGAAACTTCAAAATCTGTTGTCCACGAATAAGTAAATGTTCCATATTGGACTACAATCTGATAATTTTTGCCGGCAGGCACATTCGAAATTTCAAAACTTCCAGAATCGTCTGTGTATGCCATGTACGAAGTTCCAGCAATGTAAATAACAAAGCCCAAGTTTCCGCTATCAGACCCATCTACAATAATTGAACCTGATAAGCTTCCTGTTGCGGTGAGTTTTAAATCGCCTGCAGTTACAGTGCGTCCAGTTTCTACGACAACATTTGTGACAACCGCTTTTTGCAGGGAATTTTGTGAACTTGCATAAATTGAATAAGTTCCACTTTCGAGATTTGTAAAAATGTAAGAACCGTCGCTTGCAGTAACTTTATTGCTCAAGATTGTCCTTGAAGAATCAACAGAATAAACGCTGCGTTCTGCATTATCAATAGCATTAGAAATGCTTGCAGACCTTAATCCGTCTGTTTTTTCTATTGAAACTAAAATTCCAGAATGGTCGTCTGTATTTGAATACAAAACCTTACCCGTAATTATTCCGTCAGAATCGTTGTTACTGCCAGAAATTTCTGTTTTACAACTAAATAAAACAGCCATAAGCACAACAAGTGCTCCAGTTAAAAATTTTTTCATATTTTCCCCCGTTTAAAATGCAAAAAGGCACAGTAAAACGGTCTTTTGACAGTTTTTTCGTGCCTTTGTACAAAATTTGAATAAATATAGTTTACTTAGATTGAGTGATTGAGTGATTGAGTGATTGAGTGATTGAGTGATTGAGTGATTGAGGATACTGACTTTAAAACTCTCTGTCCATAGCATAACGGAAATTTTATCATAATTTTTATTATGCAGAAGAAATATTTTGTTATAAAAAATTGATTTAGAAATTCAAAATGTCATTCCCGCATTTGAGTTCTATGTCATTCTCTCAGCTTGACCGGGGAATCTCTTCCTGCAATAGATTGTCGGGTCAAGCCCGACAATGACACGGCTGACTAGGTTAGCCTATGACAAAAAAAGAAAGCACGACAATGACAACACACACGGGCATTTCCTAATCTCGACTGCGAATACCTCAAATTTTCTTCTAATTGTCTTAAAAAAAGTAATTCATTAAAATGAAGGCGTTTTTTGGCAGATGTAATATAACGGTAGTACACGACCTTCCCAAGGTTGGCGCGCGGGTCCGACTCCCGTCATCTGCTTTTTTTATTTGGAGGCATAGCATGAAAGTTTTACTTATTAACGGAAGTCGTCGCGACAATGGCTGCACTTTTACCGGGCTTTCGATTATTGCTCAGGTGTTAAACGAAAAAGGCATCGAAACCCAAATTTTTAATGTTGGTTCAAGAGTGCGCAACGGTGAACTTGAACAGGCCGTAAACGAAGCCAACGAAATAATTAAAAACTGCGATGCTTTGGTTGTCGGCTCTCCAGTTTATTATGCTTCTCCAAGTGGCGAACTTATGATGTTCTTAGACAGATTTTTTAGCATAAATAACAGCGAAAAATCACTTTGTTTTAAGCCGGCAGCTGCAATTTCTAGTTGTCGTCGTGCTGGCAACACTGCAACCTTAGACGTAATTTACAAATATTTTGCATACAATCAAATGCCAATTGTTAGTTCACGCTATTGGAACGAAATTCACGGTTCAAAACCGGAAGACGTTTTAAAAGATGAAGAAGGTGTGCAGGTTTTAAAAATGCTTGGAACAAATATGGCATGGCTTTTAAAATCAATCCAGGCAGGCAAATCTTCTGGTGTTGAACAGCCAGTTGCTCAGGAAAAAATCTATACAAACTTTATAAGCTAGAACTTTTAAATGCGCCACGAGTAGAATTTGACAATATAATTTACGACGCCTTACTTTACTGCAATTACATGTATAAATCTTTTTCTACAATAGATTGTCGGGTCAAGTCGCGGAAAGACATGGTTTTATGAGATTCCACGGTCAAGCCGTGGAATGACAAGAAAAGTCAAGCCGTGGAATGACAGGAAAAGGCAAGACATGAGGAATGACAAGAAAAGTCAAGCCGTGGAATGACAGGCTAGGTCAGTCTGTTGGCTGACAGAAATTCAGTATGACGTCGGTTTTACAAAAAAAAACGGCTCTCCTAAAAAAGGAAAGCCGCCTTTTAGTTTTTAGAAAAACTATCTCTGGATACGTCCAGAACCGTCGCCGCCTGCGAGCTTGTTAACTTCGTCTTCAGAAACCATGTTGTAGTCTCCGATGATTGAGTGCTTCAAGCAAGATGCTGCAACTGCCCAGTTGATAGAATCCTGAGTGTTCATTCCCTTGAGCTGTGAGTGGATAAGTCCGCCACCGAATGAGTCTCCGCCACCAACGCGGTCAACGATGTTCATGTCGTACTGCTTAGAGAAAGCGTAGTCTTTGTCATCAACATAAAGAAGAGCCTGCCACAAGTTGCGGTTAGCGTTGATAGAAGTGCGGAGTGTGATTGCTACTTTCTTGAAGTTGAATTTTTCTTTGAGCTGGCGAGCAACTGAGAGGTAACCTTCGTTGTTCAATTCGCCCTTAGTTGTGTCTGTGCCTTCAGATTTGATTCCGAAAACATCGTTAGCATCGTCTTCGTTAGAAATACAAACGTCAACGTACTTACAGATTTCTGTCATTGCAGCGCGAGCTTCGTCTTTTGTCCAAAGCTTTCCGCGGTAGTTAAGGTCGCAAGAAGTTGTGATTCCCTTTTCGTGAGCAATTTTGCAGCCTTCGATACAAGCCTGAACCATGTTTGGTCCGAGAGCTGGTGTAATACCTGTAATGTGGAACCAGGAAGCGCCTTCGAGGATTTTGTTCCAGTCGAATTCTTCTGGTTTAGCAAGCTGAATAGAAGAGCCTGCGCGGTCGTAAACACATTTTGAACCACGCTGAGAAGCACCCTTTTCGTTGTAGTAAATACCAACGCGTGGACCACCACGAACGATGTATTCTGTGTGAACTCCGTATTTGCGAAGAGAGTTTACAGCAGCCTGACCGATTTCGTGAGTTGGAAGTTTTGTTACAAAGTAAGCTTCATCACCGTAGTTTGCCAAAGAAACTGCTACGTTAGCTTCTCCACCGCCGAAAGTTGTTGTCATTGAGTCAACCTGAACGAAACGATAATAGTCAGCAGGCTGGATGCGAAGCATCAATTCACCAAAAGTTACTACTTTTGCCATTTTGTATGTCTCCTAAAAAGATTTTTTGACGGTAAAAACCGTTATTTTCCTAAAATTTACTATAGCAAAACAAGGCAAAATTATCAATTGCGGATAATTCTGACCTTTTCGCATAAAACCAGGCCTACACCGGATTGTAGTGGCGCGTAGCGTGGGAGTGCGCGCACTCCCATGGAGCGGATAGCGGAACCACGCAAAGCCGGAAAGTGAACAAAACATTCAGCGACTTAGCAAAATGTCTGTTTGTCGGCTGAATGTTGTCCATAATCCGCATACAATTGCGAGACGAAGGCGCACGGCTAAATACTTTCGAGGGCTTGTTTTAAATCGGCGATAAGGTCGTTTTTGTCTTCCAGACCACAACTGATCCTTACAAGACCGGCTGGAACTCCTGCGGCTTTTAACTGTTCGTCGTTCATCTGGCGGTGGGTCGAAGTTGCCGGATTTAAACAGCATGAACGTGCGTCGGCTACGTGGGTTTCGATTGCAAAAATTTTCAGGGCCTTCATAAACTTTTCTGCGGCCGGGCGTCCGCCTTTTAGTTCAAAAGAAACTACGCCACATCCTCCGTTTGGAAGATATTTTTTTGCAAGTTCGTAATATTTATTTGATTTTAATGTCGGATAATTTACGCTTTGAACCTGGCTCTGTCCTTCCAGAAACTCTGCAACTGCCTGTCCGTTTTCTACGTGGCGTGGCATTCTTACGTGCAATGACTCAAGCCCAAGGTTAAGAATATATGCCTGCACAGGCGACTGAACGCTGCCAAGATCGCGCATAAGCTGGCTGGTTGCTTTTGTAATAAATGCGCCTTCTTTTCCGAATTGCTGTGCATAAACGATTCCGTGGTAGCTTTCGTCTGGGGTGGCAAGACCCGGGTACATTTCTTTGTGTGCCATCCAGTCAAATTTTCCTGCATCGACGATTGCGCCTCCTACACACGAGCCGTGTCCGTCCATGTATTTGGTAGTTGAATGAGTTACGATGTCGGCTCCCCATTCAATCGGGCGACAGTTTATTGGGGTTGGAAAAGTGTTGTCCACGATTAGAGGAACGTTGTGTGCATGTGCTGCTTTTGCAAATTTTTGAATATCCAGAACGGTAAGGGCCGGGTTTGCAATTGTTTCGCCAAAAACTGCCCGCGTGTTTGGCTTAAATGCTGCGTTTAATTCCTGTTCGGTTGCGTCCGGGCTTACAAAGGTTGAATCGATTCCCATTTTTTTTAGGGTTGTAGAAATTAAGTTGAATGTTCCGCCGTAGATTGAAGAAGAAGCGACGATGTGGCTGCCACACTCGCAAATGTTAAAAAGTGCAAAAAAGTTTGCTGCCTGTCCGCTCGAAGTAAGCATTGCGGCAGTTCCGCCTTCTAAGGCGGCAATTTTGGCTGCGACTAAATCGTTTGTCGGATTTTGTAAGCGTGAATAAAAATATCCGCTTGCCTGAAGATCAAAAAGAGCGCCCATTTCTTCGCTTGTGTCGTATTTAAAGGTTGTTGATTGAATAATTGGAATCTGTCGTGGTTCGCCGTTTTTTGGTTCGTAACCAGATTGAATACATTTTGTGTTAATTGACTTTTGCATTTTTGTAATTCTCCTTTTGAAAATTGCGCTGGACAGTGCATTTAGAGTCCTAAAAATCGCCTGGTCTTAAATTATAAAGCGTTTTAGGAGAATTAGACAAACTGGAATTTGTGAGAAGTGTGCGATGTGTACTAAAAAAGAGTTTGTTGATATATTTTTACGCGCTAAAAAACGGGGGAACAGTGTGCAAATCACTGGCTCGACGCGGAACGGTATGGCTTGCCAAGCCCGAATGCCTGTTTTTTGCCGCCTTTTTTACAAAAGGTGAACTTTTATTTTAGTCCTACGCAACACTCTGGGACTGGAGGATTTTTTTATGAAAAGCAGGAGTTTTGCTTTTGGCCGTGCACTTGCCGTTTTGTGCACACTTCTTTTTGTTTCTTTTAGTTTTATGTCTTGTCAGCAGGAAGACGAAACTGAATATGTAAACTATTCACTGACTGGAACTTGGGTAAATTCTTACTCAGGCGGAACGTCTGTATACAAGATTACATCCAGCACATTCGATAATAGCGGTACATCTAGTTATAATGGCACAACAAGCACTTACGACTCATACGCAGGAAATAATCTCGTAGTATCTTACACAAATGACGAAGCAACTTCAGGTTATATCTATATAAAATACACACGCTCTTACTGCTCTACTCATTCAGACATTGCTAATTACAATTATGTTTATGATACTGATGCCGCTGATGTAGGTAAGTGGTATGCAATCGCATTCAAGGAGTTGACAGCTTCTTCTTTAAGCCTTTCTGGCGCATGGCTGGAAGGCGGAGAAACTTCGACAGAAAGTCTTGAAGATGCAATTTCTACATTTACTGTTGATAACGGATATTTTGACACTTACAGTGAATGCGTAAAACAGTAGGTTTTCTGTTTTGCTTTATTGCTGCCGGGGTTTTAGGGGCACAGCCCCTAGGAGAAGGGGTAGCGGCCAACGAAGTGGACGCGCAGGGGAAGGCTTTCCCCTCCTCTTATTTTGAGACAGAACCGGAAATTTCGCTTCCGGAAGTTGTTACTTATGTTTCGGCTCCTGTTGTTGAACAGCGCCTTGTTTTTTCTAAAGAAGACATTGAAAAAATGCATGCCGAAGACCTTTCTTCTGTTGTAAAGCAGGCAGGACTGCAAAGTCTTGATTACGGGGCTTACGGACTAGAAAGCAAGCCTTCTATCCGTGGTTTTACTGACGAAACTGTGCGCGTTGTAATTGACGGGCTTTGCATGAACAACGCTCAAACCGGCACTTTTGATTTTTCTTCGATAAATGTTGCTGATGTCGAAAAAATCGAAATTGTGCGCGGCGGTTTTACGGAAGGAACGGAAGATGAAGGCTCTGTCGGTGGCGCAATTTACATTACTACAAAAAAACATTCGTCGGGGCGGCAATTTTCGTCGGATACTGCTCTAAAGTCTTTTTTTAGTCAGAATTTTCCGCTCGACACGATAATTCAAAAAATTGCATATTCTCAATCTCTTTCGGAAAGTTCTTTTGTTTCGGTGAGCGCAAAAGGCACGTTTGCAAAAAATGCTTACATTTATAAGAACTCTTATGGCAGCTTAAAGGAAAGAGAAAATTCTTCCGTAAAAGACTGCAATGGAGACATTCGCTTTACGAACTGGCAAAACGGAAGCCGGATTACTGCCACTTCCAGCATTTACTGTGGCGACAAAGAAACTCCTGGCAAAGAAAATTCTAAAAATCAGGGAAGGCAAAAAGATTTAAATGCAAATTTTACGCTTTCTTCGTTTACTCCAGGCCTCTTTGAAAAATTTAATTTGACATCAAACCTCGCCTATCTTTACACAAAGCGGCGTTACAAAGACAACTATGGGCCAAGTTTGCACAAAATAAACGATTTTAAAGGAGCAGTTCAGGCGGATTTTTTTAGAATTGGCAAAGTTGAACAGTCGGCCGGGCTTTCTTTTGATTTTACGCATTTAAATTCAACTAACTCCGGAGTGCATGTTCAGCCGTCGGGAGTTTTTAAGGAAACTACAAAGTTTTTTTTTTATGAATATTTTTCTGCTACGATTCCTCTTGCCGTTAAATTTTGTGGGGAGAATTATGCTTTTATTCCAAAGGCGGGCTTTGCGGCTAAATTTTCAAAAATAGAAATTCTGCTCGACGGTTACAGAATGGTTCAGTTTCCGAATATGGACGACCTTTATTGGGAAGGTTCGGGCTACCACGGAAATCCGGATTTAAAACCAGAAGAAGGCTGGGGCGCAGACTTAACTTTTAATTTAATAAATGGAATTTTGCCCTGCTCGATTCAATTTTTTACAAATTATTACGAAAAAAAAATTACCTGGAGCGGCAGAACTACTCAAAACGTAAACAGCGCATTCTATTTTGGAATTGACTTTAATGCTCAAAAATCTTTTTTTGACGGACTTTTGACATTAAAAGCTAGTGGCGAATATCTTTACAACGAACTTCTGGACAAATCCAATAAATATACTTACAAAAAGCGGATAATGTGGACGCCGGATTTTACGGGAACTGCCCAGGCGATTGTCGATTTTAAGAAATTTGATTTTTCGGTTTCGGCGCAATATACAGGCAAACGCTATAAATCAAATATGAATATAGGTTTTCTTGAGCCGTATACTTTAATTAATCTTGATTTGAATTTAAAACTCTGGCAGAAAGTTCTTGTTTATTTTAAGGCGGACAATATTTTGAACGAAAGCTATCAGTCTATCGAAGATTATCCAATGCCGCTTTCTTCGTTAACGGTAGGCTGTAAAATTACGATAAAAGATTCTGCTTTTGAATAACGCGGTTCAATAAATACAAAAAAGGAAATTCAAAAATAAAAAGCGTAAAAACCGTACTGACTGCAAGAATAAGATTAAAAATAAAGCCGTTTGCAAAAAGTACAAAAAGCGAATTAATGCTGTCCACGCTGAACATAAAAACTCCGCTTAAATCAGAAACTGGTCCTGTAACAAAAGGAATAATTATAAGCGCGCAAACGCAATGAACAAGGCAGCGCAAAAATTTCTGTTTTTTTGTCATTAAGGCGAATTCTTTTTTTACAAAGTTTTTTTCAAGTCCAGAGATTGCTCCGAGTAAACCCCAGCTTACCATTTGATACAAAGTCCAGGGTCCTTGTCCGAAAAAAAAGTTAGAAACAAGGGCTGTGAGCGAGCCAACGACAAAACCTTTAATGCTACCGAGAGTAACTCCAGTGAGTAAAAAGACTGCCATTACCGGCGTAAAATACGGAACAAAGCTAAAAACTGCACGGCAGGCAATGCTAAAGGCGCATAATTCTGCAATGAGAACAAGGTCGCCGGCTGTCGGGTGCGAGCGTTCAAAGGCAAACCAGAATGCAAAAATTATGAGTGAAAGGGTGGCAAAAATAAAAGGCTGGGCACTAATCAATTTGTGCCTCCTGTGTTCAGATCTGTTGACTGGGTTGTCGGGTGCGCCGGAGACGTCGATGATGAAGTGGGTGGCAGTGAATTTGCCGAAGTGGTCGGAGCGTCAAAACAAAGGTCGGTTTCGGTGAGTGTTTTTTCGCTGGAATTCCAAAGTCCGCGAACCATGCGGTTGACCGGCGTTGTGTAAAAACTGTTCTGCGCAAAAAAAGTGCGCGTAAAATCTGTTCCGACAAGGTTGCCGTTAAATAAAAGCGAAACTTTGTCGGCCGTGTAAGCACAAAATTCAAGATCGTGGCAGACAAGAACAATGCTCATTTTGTTTTGGGCAAGTTTCTTTAAAGTTGAACTTAATTCCTTTTTAAATGAGTTGTCGAGCCCTTTTGTCGGTTCGTCGAGTAAGAGAATTTTCGGGTTTTTTAAGAGAATTTTTATTAAAGCAAGTTTTTGCATTTCTCCGCCGGAAAGGTCGTAAGGATGGCTTTCTAACTTTTGTGCAAGGCTTCCGATTTTCTGTAAATCGTGCTCATTCCAGCCACATTCTGTTAACTCTGCGCGGACTGTGGTTTTTGTAAAAGAATTGCGTACGTTCTGGCTGAGCATAAAAATTTTGTCTTTTGTTTCAGATTCAATTTTTAATTTGCCTTCGAGCGGTTTTAAAATTGAAGTTAAAATTTTTAATAAGGTTGATTTTCCGCTTCCGTTAACGCCTGCAACTGCTAAAATTTCGCCTTCGGCTATATCAAGAGAAAGGTTGTGCAACACAAATGGTGAATTTTTTTCGTATTTAAAACTTATGTTTTTTGCCCGAACAAGTAGCTTTTTAGTTAAATTTTCTTTGTCTGGTTCAAAATTGTTTTGTTTTACAGATAAAGTTTCCAGCCATTGTCTGCCTTGAGCAATTGTTAAAGGAATTTTCTGTGTTAATTGAATTTTTTGATTTTGTTGAATTCTCTGATAAAAAACTCTTGCTGCTGCTGGTAGAAGCTCGATAAATTCTTTTTCTTTTGAATTAAAAATCTGTGTACAAACTTCCTCTGGGCTGCCTTTAAACTTTGGCTGCATTTTGTCGAGAACTAAAACTTTAGTTGCGTCTGCAAAAATGTCTTCGAGACGGTGCTCTGCAATTATTACGGTTGTTCCAAGTTCACGATTAAGCTTTTTTACAGTATTTAAAAAGTTTGAAGCTGCAATCGGGTCAAGCTGGCTTACAGGTTCGTCGAGTAAAAGAAAGTCCGGAGTTAAAACCATTGTGCCTGCAAGGTTTAAAATCTGCTTTTGTCCGCCAGAAAGTGTGTCTGTTTCGCGTTCAAACCAGGAAGTAATTCCAAAATAAGACGCCATTTCTGCAATCCGCCGTTCCATTAACGCTCGCGGAGTTCCTGCGTTTTCTAAACCAAATGCAAGTTCGTGCCAGACTTTGTCGGTTACAATCTGACTGTCAAAATTCTGAAAAACAAAGCCTGTTTTTTGTCCAATCGCATTGAGCTGTTTTTCGCACTCTAATAAAAAACTTGTCTTGCCAGAGGCAGAACTTCCTGCAACGAGAATAAAGTCGCCTTTGTTAAAGTTAAAAGAAAAGCCGTTAAATTTTATTTCGTAATTCATAAAATTCCTTGTAAAAAATTCTTTCTAATACCGGAAAAGCTAAAAAAAGACAGAAAAATATAAGTGTTTTGTTGCCCTGGAGCTTTGCGACAGAAAATGCCGGGTAAAAATCAACCTTGCAGCTTCCGTTTTTAATTCCCAAGGTAATAAAAATGGCTAAAAGAGCGAGAACTGCAAGTGTTAAAAAGTCTGACATGTGCCACTTCCAGCATAAAAAGTTTGTGCGTCTGGTTTTTCCGTAGCCTCTTTTTTGCATGCTTGTCGCTGTCATAACTCCGTCTTCGAGAACCGAGGCGAGGGCAGCGTTTAGAATAATAAAGGCTTCTTTTATGCCATGCTGAGAAGTGTGCATTGTTTTTCTGCAGTTTTTAATGTCGCTTACCCGTTTTGTAAAAAGCGGAACCATTCTAAAAATCATTACAAGCATTAAACTTACTGCCGGAAAAACTGGCGCAAAAAGATAGGTGAATTTTTCGCTCGTCATAACGCGGTTAAAACAGCAGAACCATTCAATCATAACAACAAAGGTGAGTCCGGTATTCAGACCGTAAAAAAAAGCTTCTTTTGTAAAAGATTTGCCAAAAATCGTAAAAAGAACTGTCTGCCCCCACGGACTTACGATTGGATTAAGAGTAGAAAGCAAAATAAAAACGGGAATTGCAAAAAGGCTCATTTTTAGTGCCCTGACGTTTTTTAAAACAAGGTTGAATAAAAGGGCAATTCCAAGAGAACAAAGAGAAAAAAAAGGATGGCGCACAAAGAGCGTAAAAATAAGAATTCCGCAGAACCACAAAAGATCTGTTATTGGGTGAAAGCTTTTTACAAACATTAAAAATTAATCCTCATACAAAAACCGTTCATTAAAACAGAGGGCGTACAGCCTGCGTTTCCTGAGCCAGTTGTTTTTTTGTCGTCTGTGCCAAAAGTATGCAACCACGGAACTAAAATGCCGACGGTAGTTCCAAGAACAGCTCCGGCTAAAACATCGCTTACAAAATGATTGCCCGATAAAACTCGCGCAACTGCTGTTGCAACTGCAAACGAAAAAGAAGTTGCACAGACCGCGTATTTATATGGACTGTCCGGAAAACTCTTGCAAAAAGCGTAGCTTGTAAAAGCTGCTCCGGCAAAAGCCATTGTCGAGTGCCCCGAAACAAAAGAGTTTGCAAAGTCGCCGCTATTTTTATAGTAGGAATAAGAATCTCCGTCATTAAAATAACACATTGGACGGTAGCGGTTTACAATCATTTTTGAAATTTCTTTTAGCCCGTTTGCAATTAAAAGTGTTTGAGCATACATAACGCCGTAAGTTGCCCAGTCATTTTTAGGCGAGAGAGCAAGTAAAGAAAGCGGGGCAATAAGCGCACTACTTAAAAGAACGTTGCCTGCAAGGCGGTCGAGCGCAAAATTGTAATTGTGCATAAAAAAGCGGTCAAAAGCATTTACGTCGTTTTTGTTGAATACTTGATTTTCGTCAAAAGTCTGCCTGTTTACTTTTAAGCCTACGTCCAGCAAAAGGTCGGAACCTGTTAATAAAAGTCCAGTCGTTCCAAGTGCAATGTCTTTTTTTGGCGAAAGCTTAAAGGCACACTCAGCAAAGCAGGAACTAAAAAAGAGAAATAAAAAAGCGAAGACAAAAATATTTTTTTTATTCAACTTTTATAAAACTGCTTTTAAGAATTGCTGCAGGCGTTCTGATTCCGGCTGTTCAAAAATCTGCTGTGGCGTTCCCTGCTGGGCGATTATTCCGCCGTCAAAAAATAAAACTCTCTGGGCAAATTCCCGGGCAAAACCCATTTCGTGGGTAACGCAGATCATTGTCATTCCTGAACTTGCAAGGTCTTTCATTAAAGCAAGAACTTCGCCGACCATTTCCGGGTCAAGGGCGCTAGTTGGTTCATCAAACAAAATTACTTCTGGATTCATCATGATTGAACGCGTAATTGCGATTCGCTGCTGCTGTCCACCAGACAAACTTGAAGGAAATGCATTTGCCTTGTCTACAAGATCGATTCTTTCGAGAAGTTCAAAAGCTTTTTCTTCGGCTTCGGCTTTGTCCATTAATTTGAGCATTATTGGAGCGTGAGTTAAATTGTGAAGAACTGTTTTATTTGCGAAAAGATTAAAATGCTGAAAAACCATTCCCATTTTCTGGCGGACTTTATTTATATTTGTCTTTGGAGATGTAATATCGATTCCATCAAATAAGATTGTGCCGGAAGTTGGTTGTTCGAGCATGTTAAGGCAACGCAAAAAAGTTGACTTTCCGCCGCCACTCGGTCCAATAATTACGATTTTTTCTCCGTCTTTGATTGTTTCTGAAATATTATCTAAAACCAAAAGGTTGCCGAATTTTTTTGTAAGATTTTTTACTTCTATCATTGTCTGCCTCCGTTATTTTTTTATGTATTTTTTTTCGATTGCAGAAAAGAACTTTGTAAGTCCTACGGTCAAAAGCAGATAAATTAAAGCTCCAAAGAGAAGCGGAATCCATGCGTTATAAGTTGAATTACGTATATTGTCACACGCTTTTTGAAGGTCAACTACGGCAATAAAACTTGCAACTGAAGTTTCCTTAATAAGCGTAATAAATTCTGAAGCAAATGTTGGCAGAATTGTTTTAAAAGCCTGAGGAATTACGATTGAATACATTGTCTGCCACCAGCTTAAGCCGAGAGAACGACCGGCTTCCATCTGACCAATGCTTACTGCCTGAATGCCTGAACGGAAAATTTCCGTACAATAAGCACCAGAGTTAATTCCAAAAGCAATGATTGCAACTAAAATTGTGTTTCTAAATCCAAGTGGTGAAAAAATTACAAAATACCAGATCATAAGCTGGGTTGCCATTGGAATTCCGCGGATAAGCGTTGTATAACCGTTAGAAACAGCTTTTAAGACGCGGATTTTTGAAATTTTAAAAATGGCAAAAATGCATCCAAGAATTGTGCCCATACAAACCGCACAAAGGGCAATTAAAAGAGTCGTTCCAAGCCCCTGTAAGAGCATAAAATAACGACCGTGCGTAAACATTACATCAACAATTTTTTGAAACATTTTTCCCTCTTTATCTATAAAACCGAGACGGGCTCAATACATCGATTGAGCCCCGTCAATTTTTTTTGTGACTGTCAAACAGGTTTATTTTCTTGCGATTACAACCTGTTTAGAAACGTAGTATGGGTCAGAAAAATCTACATTCTTTCTGCGTTCTTCTGTTGCTGCCATGCCGGCTACAACAAGGTCAACAGAATCAGACTGCAAGGCTGCGATAAGGCTGTCAAAGTTCATATTCAAAACTTCGAGTTCTTTGCCGTAATCGTTTGCAATCATCTGAGCAAAGCTTACATCAAAACCAACAACTTTTGAATTTTCTACGTATTCAAATGGAGGGAAAGTTGCTTCTGTTCCCATTCTAAGCTTGTCTTTTGATTTTAAGCCTTCGATTTCTGGAATTTTAATTTCGCCGTCAACTGGCATAAAACTGTTCATAAGTTTTTCGTAGCGGCCGTCTGCCTTCATTGTTGCAATCGTTTTATTGATAGAATTCAACAAATCTGAATTTCCTTTTTTAACTGCAATTGCGTAAACGTCTGTAAAAAGATCAAAGTAAAGAACTGTTAAATCTGGATTCTGTTTGCAAACAGCTTTTGCAGGAAGTTCGTCAATTACGATTGCATCGATTGAACCGTCTTTGAGAGCAAGTGCTGCATCAACAACTGTCTTGAACGATTTGCAGGTTGCGCCTTCAATTTCGTCCTGAATGTAAGCTTCGCCAGTTGTTCCGCTCTGAGCACCAATTGTAAGACCTTTTAAATCTTCTGCGGAATTAATTTTTACGGTCTTTTTTTCGTTACAGCCAGCCAGTGCAAAAATGCAGAGTGCTGCAAGTACAACACCAAACTTTTTCATTTTTGTCTCCTTATAAAAGTCAAAAAAATTATGCACAAAAGTTTATCACAATCCTCGGTTATGATAAACCATCGTTATAAAACAGAATATTTAGTTTGATTTAGCAGATTTTATATATATTTGGCATTCTTTATATAGAAACTAATCATTTTGATAACTAGAATCGAATTCTGGATTGAGTAAATAAAATTGACAGCCTTTTTACAAAGAGGAAATCAATGCAAATCAAATCTTTCAAACGAAAAATTCAACTTGCACTTTTAGGAATCAGCATTTTAGTTTCTATGTTTTCTGTTTTTTCCTGCAAGACAGATGACGATTCTGACAAATTAAAGAGCGTAAGCATTATTTGCGATTCTGCAACAATCGGTGCAAATGGCCAGATTACATTAACTGCAGATGTTGAGTGCGACGGTTCGCCAAATCTTACTTATGCGTGGTCGCTCTCTGACGATACTTGTGCTTCTATTAGCAAAACAGACACTTACAGCACAGTGCTTACTGCAACAAATGAGACAACCGACGAAAAAACAGTAACTGTTACAGTTAAAGTTTCTGACGGAACAAACTCAAAAGAAGCAACAAAAGCAATTACAATTGCAGCTTTAGATACAATTGACAGCGTAACAATCAGCGCGACTTCAACACAAATCGAAGCAGCTGGAAAAGCAACACTTACTGCAAATCCAAAACTTGCAACAGCAGGAGATTCTTTGGCAGTAACTTACAGCTGGGAAATAACAAGTGGAACCGATTATGCAAGTCTTTCTGATACAACAGCAGCTGAAGTAACACTTACTGGAAAAAATTCTTTAACCACTGATCAAACAGTTGAATTAAGCGTAACCGCAACCTACAACGGAAAATCTGTTATAGACACTTGCACAATTACAATTGCATCGACAGGCGTAGTTCTTCCGACTAGCATTACACTTTCTTTAACTACGGCAGCTCTTGAAATTACAGACGACGACTCTTCTCCAGCAGTTATTTTGACAGCGACACTTGCTCCAGACGATGTTACAAGCGAATATGACACAATCACCTGGAACTCAAGCGATACAAGCGTTGCGACAGTTTCTGAAGGCGTTGTAACAGCGGTAAGCGCTGGAAGCGCGACAATTACGGCAACTACGGTGAACTCTCTGACAGCGACATGCGAGGTGACGGTAACAGTCGCTACTAGTAGTAATTTTATAAAAGCCAGCGACACGCCGACAGGCTACGCAAGCACGGACTGGTCAACTTCCGCTTCTACAGTAGTTACAGTTTCGTCAAAATCTGACCTTGTAACTTATACAAAAAAGGGCGGATATATCATTTATGTAAACGGAATGATCGACATGAGCGAAGGCTACCTGCCTTCTGAAGCCGGCGGAACTTCTGAAAGCCTTGATTCTCTTGTAAAGTCAAAAACCAGCAGCGCTTACACAACATACAGCGCATGGAAAGAGGCATATGCTTCGGCCTGTTCAACTAGCACAGAGGACGGAGAGAGCGGTTCTTCTAATTCTAGTCTTTACAGTACTTTATGGGTTTTAAACAACGCATACAAGGCAATTATCCAGTTGAATATTGCTTCTAACACGACAATAATCGGTCTTACAGACGAAAGCGGAATAAAGGGCGGAACTTTGAGCATTAGCGGAGTTGAGAATGTAGTTCTCCGTAATCTTACGATTCAGGACGCATATGATCCTTTCCCTCATCATGAAGAAAATGACGGCTACAATGCCCAGTTTGACTGCATTACAATTCAGGGCAGCAACACAAAAAGCATTTGGATTGACCACTGCACGTTTAAAGACACAATGGAGCTTTCTTATGTTTCTACTGGCGGCTCAACAACAGAAAAATGGCAGACTTATGACGGGCTTTTAGACATAAAAGGACTCGGCAAATATATTACGGTTTCTTACTGCAAATTTATGGATCACGACAAAACAAGCTTGATTGGCTCAAGTGATTCAGAAGGCGACAGCTCAACAAGACTGATTACCTATCACCACAACTATTTTTACAACTGCGGACAGCGCCTGCCAATGGTAAGAAACACGACTTTGCATCTTTACAATAACTTCTACAGTGCGTCAGATCCGCACTACACTCAACAGTATGCTGTCGGTGTTAGAAAAGGCTGCATTATTTATGCCGAAAACAATTATTTTGATTCAGGTATAAAATACAGCTTTAAAAATTCAGACGGTACGCTTTATTCAAGCGGAAACACAGACAAATCGTCATCTGGTTGTAATTCGTCTGTTACAGGAAGCACGTTGTTCAGCTCTGCTGTAAACGCTTACAGCTACACCGCAGACAGCGCCTCAAATGTTCCTGATTTGGCAAAAGCAAATGCCGGCGCCGGAGTTTGGAGTGTAAAACAGTAAGTTAAAACCGTTTACGGCGAGTAATTTTTACAGTTAATTTAAACAAAAAAGGGACTGTCCAAAAAACATTGACAGCCCCTTTTTTTATCTTGCAACAGGCGACGAAACTTCTTTCTGGAGCTGTAAGACCTGTTCGAGTGGCAGGCCAGTGCATTCGGAAATTTGTTCTAGTTTAAGTTGTGTTTTGAGTAATTTTTTTGCGGTTTCGAGTTTTGATTCGTCAAGACTCTTTTTTATAATTTCATCTTTTTCTTCCTCAAGGCGTTTGTGAACGATTTCTTCAAACATCATATAGGCTTTCCTCTCTTGTGGTGAGATTTTTATGCGTTCTACCATTGCTGCAAGTCTGTCTGTAAAATCTGAATTTGTCTTTTGCTGGCACAAATATTCGAAAAATGAACGCATCTTTGCTGACTTCATCTTATCATACATTTTAGCATTAAAGAATATATTCACCGTTCCGTCATTCATTAAAATTGAATTGTCTTCGTCTGCCCTGTAACGGAAAGTGTAAATTGGCAAATCGTTACCAATTGTGTCACCTAAACATAAAAAAATTACATAATTGTCTTTTAGTACTTTGTAATCATCTCCATGCTGAAGATTATCTACGTCCATAACACTTTGATAATAACGAGCCCTTTTTGCTAAGTCTAAAAAATGGGAAGTCTGAATTTCT